>NZ_JBSHHD010000023.1:0-79418 GCF_053618155.1 Agromyces sp. NPDC055658
GTCTCGTCGAGGCATCCGCCGTTCGTGGTCGCGGCACGTGGGCCGGGGCCGGGAGCCGGCCGGACGTCCGGCGGTGTCGGCGGCCGCTTGTAGGCTGGTGCGGTGACGGACGCAGACAAGCCCACCCTCCTCGTCGTCGATGGCCACTCGCTGGCCTTCCGAGCCTTCTACGCCCTTCCGGTCGACAGCTTCACGACGCGCGACGGTCAGCACACGAACGCCATCCACGGCTTCCTCTCGATGCTGCTGCTCCTGCTCCAGAACGAGAAGCCCACGCACCTCGCGGTCGCGTTCGACGTGTCGCGGCACTCCTTCCGCACGCGCGAGTACGCCGAGTACAAGGGCACCCGGGGCGAGACCCCGCCCGAGTTCAAGGGCCAGGTGCCGCTGCTGCAAGAGGCCTTGCAGGCGATGGGGATCCAGGTCCTCGAGAAAGAGGACTTCGAGGCCGATGACATCCTCGCGACCCTGGCGGCGCGCGGGCGCACCGAGGGCTATCGCGTGCTGCTCGTCTCGGGCGACCGCGACACCATCCAGCTGGTGAACGACGACGTCACGCTGCTCTACCCGAACGCCCAGGGCGTCTCGCAGCTCAAGCGGTACGACCCCGAGGCGGTCGTCGAGCGGTACGGCATCCGCCCCGAGCAGTACCCCGACGTCGCGGCACTCGTCGGCGAGACGAGCGACAACCTGACCGGCATCACGAAGGTGGGCGAGAAGACCGCGGTCAAGTGGCTCGGGCTCTACGGCGACCTCGACGGCATCCTCGCCCACGCCGACGAGATCAAGGGCGTCGTCGGGCAGAACCTGCGCGACGAGAAAGAGAACGCGATCCGCAATCGCAAGCTCAACCGTCTCGTCGACGACGTCGAACTCGACGTCGTGATCCCCGAGCTCGCCGCGCGTCCGATCGACATCGAAGCGGTCCGCCCGCTCTTCGAGCGGCTCGAGTTCCGCACGCTCTTCGAGCGCCTGCGCAAGCTCGCGGCGGGCGAGACGAACGGCAACGGCAACGGGGCGGCGCCCGCGGCCGAGCCGGCACCGCTCATCGCCGCGCCGACGATGCCGACCTCGCAGAGCCTCGCCGGCGCCGAACTCGCGGCGTGGCTCGAGCGCGCCGTCGCCGCAGAGCCCGCGGGGCTCGGCCTCAGCCTCGAGGTCATCGACGGCCTCGTGGTGGGTGCCGGCATTGCGACGGCGACCGAGACGGTGCACCTCGCCTGGCGATCCGGCGCGGCCGAAGCAGGGCCGTTCGAAGCGTGGCTCGCCTCCGACTCCCCGAAGATCATGACCGATGCGAAGCCGCAGCTCGAGGCACTCGCGCGATCCGGTCTCGCCCTCGACGGGCTCGTCCTCGACACGCTCGTGGCCGGCTGGCTCGTGCGACCGAACCTGGTCGAGAAGACCCTGCCCGACCTCGTCGACCGCTACCTCGGCGAGACGGTGCCGCAGGCCGATCCCGCGCAGCTCGTCCCCGAAGAGGGCACCGACGCCGGCGCGCCGGAGTACGCGTGGTTCACGGTGCGCGTGGCGCCCGCCGTTCTGCGTGCCCTGCCCGAGCGGTCGCGTCAGCTGCTCGCCGACATCGAGATGCCGCTCGTCCCCGTGCTGGCCGCGATGGAGTTGCGCGGCGTGACCGTCGACCACGCCGAGCTCGCAGCGCTGTCCGCCGAACTCGGCGAGCGGGCCGCCGGCCTCGCCGAGGCCGCGTACGCGGAGATCGGTCGCGAGGTGAACCTCGGCTCGCCGAAGCAGTTGCAGGAGGTGCTGTTCGACCAGCTCGGCATGCCGAAGACGCGCGCCACGAAGACCGGCTACACGACGGATGCGAGTGCGCTGGCCGACCTCCAGGAGTCCAGCCCGCACCCGTTCCTCGGCTACCTGCTCGAGCACCGCGATGCGACTAAGCTGCGCCAGATCGTCGATTCGCTCGACAAGTCGATCGCGGCCGACGGCCGCATCCACACGAACTACGGCCAGATCGGCGCGGCGACCGGGCGCATGTCGTCGAACGATCCGAACCTGCAGAACATCCCGATCCGTACCGAAGACGGGCGACGCATCCGAAAGGCGTTCCGCCACGGTGCCGGGTACGCAGAACTCCTGACGGCCGACTATTCGCAGATCGAGATGCGCATCATGGCGCACCTCTCCGGCGACCCCGGGCTCATCGAGGCGTTCAACGCGGGCGAAGACCTGCACCGGTTCGTGGGTGCGCGCGTGTTCGCGGTCGACCCCGCCAACGTCACGCCGCTCATGCGCACGAAGGTCAAGGCGATGTCGTACGGCCTCGCCTACGGCTTGAGCGCGTTCGGCCTCTCGAAGCAGCTGCGCATCGATCGCGCTGAGGCGCAGCAGCTCATGCGCGAGTACTTCGAGCGCTTCGGAGCGGTGCGCGACTACCTGCGCGGCGTGGTCGAGCAGGCGAAGATCGACGGCTACACGGAGACGATCTTCGGCCGGCGCCGTCCGTTCCCCGACCTCAACAGCCCGAACCGCGTGCACCGCGAGAACGCGGAGCGCGCCGCGCTCAATTCGCCGATCCAGGGTTCGGCCGCCGACATCATGAAGATCGCGATGGTCGGCGTCGAGCGCGAGATCCGCGCGCAGGGGCTCGAGAGCCGCATGCTGCTCACCGTCCACGACGAGCTCATCTTCGAGGTGGCGGGCGGCGAATCCGAGGCGCTCGAGGCGCTCGTGCGAGACAAGATGGCGAACGCGGCCGAACTCAAGGTGCCGCTCGACGTACAGGTCGGGCGGGGCAGCGACTGGGAGGACGCGGCGCACTGATCGAGGGATCCTCGACGTCGACACGGGCGGGTTCGCTGTCCTAGGTTCGGAGGATGGCATCGAGTGAGCGCACCCCGACCGACGTCGACCGCATCGCCGAAGGCTGGGTCGACACGCTGGTCGACCTCGACCCGAGCATCGGCACCTACATCGGCCGGACGAGCCACGACGACCGGCTCGCCGACTACTCGCCGGCCGGGCACGAGCGGCGGGTCGCCGCGATCCGCGAGGCGGCCGCCGCGCTTCGGACCGCCGACCCGGCCGACGACGTCGACCGCATCACGGTCGCGGACCTCGGCTCCGAGCTGGAGCTCGAGCTCGCCCGGCACGACGCCGGGCTCCACCTCCGGGACCTCAACGTGATCGCGAGCCCGACGCAGGAGATCCGCGACGTGTTCGACCTCATGCCGACCGCCGAGGTCGACGACTGGTCGCGCATCGCGAATCGCCTCGGAGCGGTCCCGGGCGCGCTCGACGGCTACATCGAGACCCTGCGCGCGGGCGTCGGGGCGGGCATCGTCCCCGCGGTCCGGCAGGTGCACGAGGTCGCGGCGCAGGCGCGGCGCATCGCGAAGGCCGACGGCTTCTTCGCGACGTTCGCCGCGAGCGCGAAGGCGGGGGAGTCCGAGCTCCCCGACGCGCTTCGGCGCGACCTCGAGGCGGGCGCCGGCACGGCGAGCGAGGCGTACGACCGGCTCGCCGAGTTCCTCGAGTCCGAGCTCGCGCCGGTAGCGGGCGACGCCGATGCCGTCGGCCGCGACATCTACGCCCTCGAGTCGCGGCGCTTCCTCGGCGCCGTGATCGACCTCGACGAGACCTACGAATGGGGCATCGAAGAACTCGCGCGCATGGTCGCCGAGCAGGAGTCGATCGCCAACGAGATCAAGCCCGGGGCATCCGTTGCCGAGGCCATCGCGTTCCTCGACGACGATCCGAGCCGCAAGCTGCACGGCACCGACGCACTCCAACGGTGGATGCAGGAGACCAGCGACCGCGCGGTCGCGGAGCTCGCCGGCACGCAGTTCGACATCCCCGCCGAGATCCGCACCCTCGAGTGCATGATCGCCCCCACCCAGGAGGGCGGCATCTACTACACGGGCCCGAGCGACGACTTCTCACGGCCAGGTCGCATGTGGTGGTCGGTGCCGGAGGGCGTCACCGAGTTCGACACCTGGCGCGAACTCACCACGGTCTACCACGAGGGGGTCCCGGGTCACCACCTCCAGATCGGCCAGGCGGTCGTCAACCGCGGCCAGCTCAACACCTGGCGCCGGCAGCTCGCCGGCACGTCGGGTCACGCCGAGGGATGGGCGCTCTACGCAGAGCGTCTGATGCAGGGGCTCGGCTACCTCGACGATCCGGCCGACCGGCTCGGCATGCTCGACGGCCAGCGCATGCGCGCCGCCCGCGTCGTGCTCGACATCGGCGTGCACCTCGGCAAGCAGCGCCCCGACGGGCAGGGAGTCTGGACGGGCGACTACGCCTTCGAGTTCCTCGGGCAGAACGTCAACATGAACGAGGGCTTCGTGCGCTTCGAGGTGCACCGCTACCTCGGCTGGCCGGGGCAGGCACCCTCGTACAAGGTGGGCCAGCGCATCTGGGAGCAGCTGCGCGACGAGGTCGCCCGCCGGGAGGGCTCCGGCTTCGACATCCGCGACTTCCACCGGCGCGCGCTGGCGCTCGGCGGCGTCGGACTCGACACACTGCGCTCCGCGCTGCTCGGCTGAGTCCCGGGCGCGACGTGGCGCGTATCGTCATCGCAGGCGCGTCCGGGTTCATCGGCGCGCACCTCGTGCACCGCTACCGCGTCGCGGGCGATTCGGTGGCGACGATCGGCCGGTCCGGCGGGGACGCCTCGTGGTCCGATCCTCACGCGATCCGCCGGCTGCTCGACGGCGCCGACGTGCTCGTCAACCTCGCCGGGCGGAGCGTGAACTGCAGGTACACGCCTGCGAACCGTGAGGCGATCATGCAGTCGCGGCTGACGACGACCGCCGAACTGCGCGAGGCGGTCGCCGACGTCGACGAGCCGCCGGCCGTCTGGTTCAACTCCTCGACCGCGACGATCTACCGGCACGCCGACGACCGGCCGATGACCGAGTCGAGCGGTGAGCTCGGCACGGGGTTCTCGGTCGCCGTCGCGAAGGCGTGGGAGCGGGAGTTCTTCGACGGGGAGCTGCCGATGACCCGGCGGGTCGCGCTGCGGATCGCGATCGTGCTCGGCGACGGCAGTGCGCTGCGCCCGCTCGCGATGCTCGCCCGGCTCGGGCTCGGCGGCGCGCACCTCGACGGCCGGTGGCCGTCGTCGCGGGCGCGCCGCGGGGCCGGCACGCAGCACGTGTTCCGCACGCCCCGCGGCCGGCAGGGCTTCAGCTGGGTGCATGTCGAGGATGTCGCGCGCGCGATCGACTTCCTCCGCGACCGCGCCGACCTCAGCGGTCCGGTGAACGTCAGCTCGCCGAACCCGAGCGATGACCGCACCCTCATGCGCACCATCCGTCGACTCGTCGGTGCGCCGGTCGGCCTGCCCACGACGCGATGGATGCTCGAGCTCGGGTCGGCGGTCATCGGCACCGAGACCGAGCTCCTGCTCAAGAGCCGGTGGGTGCTGCCGCAGCGGTTGCTCGACGCCGGCTTCGAGTTCAGGTACCCCGAGCTGGAACCGGCGCTCGCGAGCATCCTCCGACCGACGGAGGGTGCCGTCGCCGCCGGCCCGGCTCGGCTCGGATGAGCCCCGGAGCCGTGCGGTTGCCGCGCACGCAGCGGTTCCGTTAGGATGGAGCGTCACTCGTGTGACATCCCTGTCCGCATGCCCATCGCGGAAACACATAACGCTCTACCGCGCGATGGGCTCGATATTGTCCTTTACGGAGCATTCACTACATGACAACCGCAACGACCAAGGCGCCCAAGCAGGTCGCGATCAACGACATCGGATCTGCTGACGATTTCCTCGCCGCGGTCGAGAAGACTTTGAAGTTCTTCAACGACGGCGACCTCATCGAGGGCACCGTCGTGAAGATCGACCGCGACGAGGTCCTCCTCGACGTCGGCTACAAGACCGAGGGCGTCATCCCCTCGCGCGAGCTTTCCATCAAGCACGACGTCGACCCCAGCGAGGTCGTCGGCGTCGGCGACACCGTCGAGGCCCTCGTTCTCCAGAAGGAGGACAAGGAAGGCCGCCTCATCCTGTCGAAGAAGCGTGCGCAGTACGAGCGCGCGTGGGGCGACGTGGAGAAGATCAAGGAGGCCGACGGCGTCGTGACCGGTTCGGTCATCGAGGTCGTCAAGGGCGGCCTGATCGTCGACATCGGCCTCCGCGGCTTCCTCCCGGCGTCGCTCATCGAGCTCCGCCGCGTGCGCGACCTCACGCCGTACCTCGGCCAGGAGATCGAGGCGAAGATCCTCGAGCTCGACAAGAACCGCAACAACGTGGTGCTCTCGCGCCGCGCGCTGCTCGAGCAGACGCAGTCCGAGTCGCGTTCGACGTTCCTCGCGAACCTGCACCCGGGCCAGATCCGCAAGGGTGTCATCTCGTCGATCGTCAACTTCGGTGCGTTCGTCGACCTCGGCGGCGTGGACGGCCTCGTGCACGTCTCCGAGCTGTCGTGGAAGCACATCGAGCACGCCAGCGAGGTCGTCGAGGTCGGCCAGGAGGTCACCGTCGAGGTGCTCTCCGTCGAGCTCGACCGCGAGCGCGTCTCGCTGTCGCTCAAGGCGACGCAGGAGGACCCGTGGCAGGTCTTCGCCCGGACCCACGCGATCGGCCAGGTCGCTCCGGGCAAGGTCACCAAGCTCGTGCCGTTCGGTGCGTTCGTTCGCGTCGCCGACGGCATCGAGGGCCTCGTGCACATCTCGGAGCTGTCGGGCAAGCACGTCGAGCTCGCCGAGCAGGTCGTGTCGGTCGGCGAAGAGGTCTTCGTCAAGGTCATCGACATCGACCTCGAGCGTCGCCGCATCTCGCTCTCGCTGAAGCAGGCGAACGAGGGCGTCGACCCCGAGGGCACCGAGTTCGACCCGGCGCTCTACGGCATGCTCACCGAGTACGACGAGCAGGGCAACTACAAGTACCCCGAGGGCTTCGACCCCGAGACCAACGAGTGGCGCGAGGGCTTCGAGGCCCAGCGCGAGAAGTGGGAGCAGGACTACGCTGCCGCCCAGGCTCGCTGGGAGGCGCACAAGAAGCAGGTTGCTGCTTCGCTCGCCGCCCAGGCTGCCGACGACTCGTTCTCGGCCGGCGGTGCCTCCTACTCGAGCGACTCGGCCGGCACGGGCACCCTTGCCGACGACGCCTCGCTCGCGGCGCTGCGCGAGAAGCTCTCGAGCAACAACTGATCGCACCTGCGACACGACTGAAGGCCGGTTCCCTCGGGAACCGGCCTTCGGCCGTTTCAGGGCGTCGTCGCGGGATGCCTCGCGGCTGCCTCGCGGCGGGCGCGACGACGCCGCACGACGAACACGAGCGCGATCACGAGCGCCACGATGCCGAAGACCACGAGCACGGGCGCCAGCACTGCGGCGAACGCGAGCGCGAAGCTCCCGGCGTCTTCCGCGGCACTCACGACCGGGCCGCCGAATCCGAGTGTCGCTGTGTTGACGACCGGCCGGGCGGCGGCCTTCGCCACGTGTACGAGCAGCGCGAGGCCGACGCCGATCGCGACGGGAACCCAGGCGTTCGAGCTGAAGAACGACCCGGGATCGGTCACGACGGCGGTCGTCGAGTCGATCCCGGTGCCGAAGACGATTCCGCCGGCGGTCGGCCTGACGACCGTCTGCACGACATCGTTCGCCGAGTCGAGACCCGGCACCTTGTCGGCGATGAACTCGACCGCGAGCAGGAGGACCAGCACGAGCAGGACCCACTCGTTCGAGAGCCACGCCCACGCGGGCGGCAGTTCGACGAGGGTCGTGAAGCGATCGAGCGCACCGAGCACGACGAGCGGGATCCAGGCGTTGAGACCGGCCGCGAGCGCGAGCCCGGTGCCGGTGAGCAGCTCGAGCATCCGCGCCTCCTCGTGGGTCGAGTCGAGTGTCGCACGATTAGAGTGGTGTCGTGTATCTGATCGGGCTCACTGGTGGTATCGCCTCGGGGAAGTCGACCGTCGCGCGCAGGCTGTACGAACACGGGGCGGTTCACATCGATGCCGACGACCTCGCCCGGCGGGTCGTCGCACCGGGCACCCCCGGGCTCGCGGCGGTCATCGCGGAGTTCGGCGAGGGCGTCCTCCGACCCGACGGCTCACTCGACCGCGCGAAGCTCGGCGAGATCGTCTTCAAGGACGACGCCGCGCGGGCCCGCCTGAACTCCATCGTCCACCCCGCGGTGCGGGAGCTGTCGTCGCGGCTCATCGCCCGCGCCGAGGCCGATGACCCCGATGCCGTCGTCGTGTACGACGTGCCGCTCCTCGTCGAGGCATCCGTCGATCACCCGTTCGATCTCGTCGTCGTGACGAACGCGCCGCGCCGCACCCAGGTGAAGCGGCTCGTCGAGGAGCGCGGCCTCGACCTGATGCAGGCCGAGGCGCGAGTCGACGCGCAGGTCGACAACACTCGGCGGCTCGCGATCGCCGACGTGGTCATCGACACCGACGGCTCGCTCGCGCACACGATGAGCCAGACCGACGCCCTGTGGGCGCGGGTCGTGGCCGAGCGCTCCGGACGCGATGTCGGAGGCCGCTCCTAGACTTGGAGCATGCAGGCCACGCGCTCAGTTCGCCCGTTCGAGGTCATCAGCGAGTATCGACCGAGCGGTGACCAGCCGCAGGCGATCGCCGAACTCGCCGGCCGCATCAACGCGGGTGAGACCGACGTCGTGCTGCTCGGAGCGACCGGTACCGGCAAGTCGGCGACGACGGCCTGGCTCATCGAGCAGGTCCAGCGTCCGACCCTCGTGCTGGCCCACAACAAGACCCTCGCCGCGCAGCTCGCGAACGAGTTCCGCGAGCTGCTGCCGAACAACGCGGTCGAGTACTTCGTCTCCTACTACGACTACTACCAGCCAGAGGCCTACGTCCCGCAGACCGATACGTTCATCGAGAAAGACAGTTCGATCAACGCCGAGGTCGAGCGGCTGCGCCACTCGACGACGAACTCCCTGCTCAGCCGGCGCGACGTCGTCGTGGTGTCGACCGTGTCCTGCATCTACGGCCTCGGCACGCCCGAGGAGTACCTCGGGGCGATGATGCCGCTGCAGGTCGGCCAACGGGTCGACCGCGACTGGCTCATCCGCAAGTTCGTCTCGATGCAGTACCAGCGCAACGACGTCGACTTCTCGCGGGGCACGTTCCGCGTGCGCGGCGACACGATCGAGATCATCCCCGTCTACGAAGAGCTGGCGATCCGCATCGAGATGTTCGGTGACGAGATCGAGGCGCTCTACAGCCTGCATCCGCTCACGGGGCAGATCGTCCGCCAGCTCGACGCGGTTCCCGTCTTCCCGGGATCGCACTACGTCGCATCGACCGACGTGATGCAGCGCGCCATCGGAACCATCCGCGACGAGCTCGACGAGCGCCTCGCCGAGCTCGAACGCGAGGGCAAGCTGCTCGAGGCGCAGCGGCTGCGCATGCGCACGACCTTCGACCTGGAGATGATGGAGCAGATCGGGTTCTGCTCGGGCATCGAGAACTACTCGCGGCACATCGACGGGCGCGCGCCCGGCGAAGCGCCGCACTGCCTGCTCGACTACTTCGCCGACGACTTCCTCGTCGTGATCGACGAGTCGCACGTGACGGTGCCGCAGATCGGTGCCATGTACGAGGGCGACTCGTCGCGCAAGCGCACCCTCGTCGAGCACGGGTTCCGGCTGCCGAGCGCCCTCGACAACCGCCCCCTCAAGTGGGACGAGTTCAAGGCGCGCGTCGGCCAGACCGTGTACCTCTCCGCGACGCCGGGCCGATACGAGATGGGCATCGCCGACGGCGTCGTCGAGCAGATCATCCGGCCGACCGGCCTCGTCGATCCGCAGATCGTCGTGAAGCCGTCGAAGGGGCAGATCGACGACCTGCTCGAAGAGATCCGCAAGCGTGCCGAGCGCGACGAGCGGGTCCTCGTCACCACCCTCACGAAGAAGATGGCCGAAGAGCTCACCGACTTCCTCACCGAGGCCGGGGTCAGGGTGCGCTACCTGCACTCCGACGTCGACACGCTCCGGCGGGTCGAACTGCTCACCGAGCTTCGCGCAGGCGTCTACGACGTGCTCGTCGGCATCAACCTGCTGCGCGAGGGTCTCGACCTCCCCGAGGTGTCGCTCGTCGCGATCCTCGACGCCGACAAAGAGGGGTTCCTCCGGTCGTCGACCTCGCTCATCCAGACGATCGGGCGCGCCGCGCGCAACGTCTCGGGCGAGGTGCACATGTACGCCGACGTGCTCACCGACTCGATGAAGCAGGCGATCGACGAGACGACGCGTCGGCGCGACCGGCAGCTCGAGTACAACCGCGTCAACGGCATCGATCCCCAGCCACTGCGCAAGCGCATCGCCGACATCACCGAGGTGCTCGCGCGCGAAGAGGCCGACACCGCTGCGCTGCTCGCGGGCCGCGACGGCCGTAAGAAGTCGCCGGTGCCGAACCTCCGTACCGAAGGCATCGCCGCCGAGGGCGCGAACGACCTCGAAGAGCTCATCCGCGACCTCAACGACCAGATGCTCGAGGCGGCCGGCGAGCTCAAGTTCGAACTCGCCGCGCGACTGCGCGACGAGGTGTCCGAGCTCAAGCGCGAGCTCCGGCAGATGGAGAAGGCGGGGCACCTGGGCTGACGGGTACGGCGGGCGCGCTGCAGTCTCGACGGGGGCGCCCGCCGGTCCGATTCGAACATCTGTTCGCCGACAGCGCATCGGTCGAGGCATCCGTGTCGGTGGGTCTCTCTAGACTCGAAGGGTGCCAGTTTCACGTCTCGATGCCCATTCGCGCCTGAGTGTCCGCGGTGCCCGCGTGCACAACCTGCACAACGTCGACGTCGAGATCCCGCGCGACGCGATGGTCGTGTTCACAGGCCTCTCGGGTTCGGGCAAGTCGTCGCTCGCGTTCGACACGATCTTCGCCGAGGGGCAACGACGCTACGTCGAGTCGCTGTCGGCATACGCCCGGCAGTTCCTCGGGCAGGTCGACCGGCCCGACGTCGACTTCATCGAGGGCCTGAGCCCCGCCGTGTCGATCGACCAGAAGTCGACGAACCGCAACCCCCGCTCGACGGTCGGCACGATCACCGAGATCTACGACTACATGCGACTGCTGTGGGCGCGCATCGGCGTGCCGCACTGCCCGGTCTGCGGCGAGAAGATCCAGCGGCAGACGGTGCAGCAGATCGCCGACCGGCTGATGGAGCTCGAGGAGGGCACCCGGTTCCAGGTGCTGAGCCCCGTGGTGTCGAAGAAGAAGGGCGAGTTCGTCGACCTCTTCCGCGAACTGGCGGCGCAGGGCTATTCGCGTGCCGTCGTCGACGGCGAACTCATCCGCCTCGACGAGCCGCCGAAGCTCAAGAAGCAGATCAAGCACGACATCTCCGTCGTCGTCGACCGGCTCGTCGCCGGGCCCGACGTGCTGGGCCGGCTCACCGACTCGCTCGAGACGGCGCTCCGGCTCACCGACGGCCTGGTGCAGGTCAACTTCATCGACGAGTCGGGTCCCGACGTCTGGCACACCTTCTCCGAGAAGCTCTCGTGCCCGAACCAGCACCCGATCCAGCTCACCGAGATCGAGCCGCGCACCTTCTCGTTCAACGCGCCGTTCGGCGCCTGTCCCGAGTGCTCCGGCCTCGGCACGCGCATGTCGGTCGACGAAGAGCTGCTGCTCGGCGACCCGGCCCTCTCGATCACCGACGGCGTCATCCTCCCGTGGACCTCGCAGGGCAAGAGCCTCTACAACTACTACGAGAAGCTGCTCGACGGGCTCGCCCGCGACCTCGGCTTCTCCCTCGACACGCCGTGGGCCGAGCTCCCCGACGAGGCACGGCAGGCGGTCCTGCGCGGGCAGAACTTCGAGGTCAAGGTGCGCTGGCGCAACCGGTACGGCCGTGAGATGAGCTACACCTCGGGCTTCGAGGGCGTCGTGCCGTACATCGAGCGGCAGTACCTCCAGGCCGAGACCGACGTGCAGCGGGCGCGGTGGGCCGAGTACCTGCGCGAGGTGCCCTGCCCCGTGTGCGACGGCAAGCGGCTGAAGCCCGAGGTGCTGTCCGTGCTGATCCACGATCACAGCATCGCCGACGTCGGCCTGCTGAGCCTCACCGATGCGCGCGCATTCATGGACCGCCTCGAGCTCACCGATCGCGAGCAGGCCATCGGCGCCCAGGTGCTGCGCGAGATCAAGGTCCGCCTCGACTTCCTCATCCGGGTCGGCCTCAGCTACCTCGACCTCGCGCGCGCCGCCGGCACCCTCTCCGGCGGCGAGGCGCAGCGCATCCGCCTCGCCACGCAGATCGGCTCGGGCCTCACGGGCGTGCTGTACGTGCTCGACGAGCCGAGCATCGGCCTGCACCAGCGCGACAACCGGCGTCTCATCGACACCCTCGTCGCGTTGCGCGACCTGGGCAACACGCTCATCGTCGTCGAACACGACGAAGACACCATTCGCACGGCCGACTGGATCGTCGACATCGGCCCCGGGGCCGGTGTCAACGGCGGTACCGTCGTGCACTCCGGCAGCTACGACGACCTGCTGAAGAACACGCGCTCGCTCACTGGCGACTACCTGTCCGGCCGCAAAGAGATCGCGACCCCGGCGCGACGCCGGCCGATCGACCGCGACCGCATGATCTCGGTGCAGGGCGCCGCGGCGAACAACCTCCGCGGCATCGACGTCGAGTTCCCGCTCGGAACGTTCACGGCGGTGACCGGCGTGAGCGGCTCGGGCAAGTCGTCGCTCGTCAACGACATCCTCTACCGCGTTCTCGCGAACAAGCTCAACGGCGCACGCAAGGTCCCGGGCAAGCACCGCCGGGTGACCGGCCTCGAGCAGCTCGACAAGGTCGTGCACGTCGACCAGGCGCCGATCGGGCGCACACCGCGATCGAACCCCGCGACCTACACGGGCGTGTTCGACCGCATCCGCACGCTCTTCTCCGAGACGACCGAGGCCAAGGCCCGAGGCTACCTCCCGGGGCGGTTCAGCTTCAACGTCAAGGGCGGGCGCTGCGAGGCGTGCTCGGGCGACGGCACGATCAAGATCGAGATGAACTTCCTGCCCGACGTCTACGTCGCGTGCGAGGTGTGCGGCGGCAAGCGATACAACCGCGAGACGCTGCAGGTGCACTACAAGGGCAAGAACATCGCCGAGGTGCTCGAGATGCCGATCTCCGAGGCGGCCGAGTTCTTCGAGCCGATCTCGGCGATCCACCGCTATCTCAAGACGCTCGTCGACGTCGGACTCGGCTACGTGCAGCTCGGACAGAGCGCGACGACGCTCTCGGGCGGCGAGGCGCAGCGCGTGAAGCTGGCGACCGAGCTGCAGCGACGGTCGAACGGCCGCAGCGTCTACGTGCTCGACGAGCCGACGACCGGCCTGCACTTCGAAGACGTGCAGAAGCTCCTCCGGGTGCTCGGCAAGCTCGTCGAGAAGGGCAACACCGTGATCGTCATCGAGCACTCGCTCGACGTCATCAAGTCGGCCGACTGGATCATCGACCTCGGGCCGGAGGGCGGCTCGGGCGGCGGCCAGGTCGTCGCCACCGGCACTCCCGAGCATGTCGCGACGGTCGCCGAGAGCCACACGGGCTACTTCCTCCGCGAGATCTTCGACGCCGCCGCCGAGCGCGCCGACGTCGCCAGCTGAGCCGATGGTGAGCGCGCGACCGAGCTCCGACACGGTTCCGTACCGCCCGAAGCCGGGCGAGATCCCGACGAGTCCCGGCGTGTACCGCTTCCGCGACGCCGACAGGCGGGTGCTCTACGTCGGCAAGGCGAAGAACCTGCGGGCGAGGCTCTCGAACTACTTCGCTCCGCTGAGGAGCCTCCACGAGCGCACCCGGCGCATGGTCACGAGCGCCTCGTCGGTCGAGTGGACGGTCGTCGGCAGCGAGGTCGAGGCGCTCCAGCTCGAGATCACGTGGATCAACGAGTTCCATCCCCCGTTCAATGTCCGCTTCAAGGACGACAAGTCGTACCCGTACCTCGCCGTGACGATGGCCGACGAGGCGCCGCGAGCCTTCGTCACGCGCAATCGCAAGATCCGCGGCGCCCGCTACTTCGGGCCGTACCCGAAGGTGTGGGCGATCAACGAGACGCTCGAGATCCTGCTGAAGCTCTTCCCGATCCGCACGTGCAAAGACAGCGACTACCGGCGGGCGATGGCGAGCGGCAAGCCGTGCTTCGCCGGTCAGATCGGTCGCTGCTTCGGGCCGTGCTCAGGGCTCGTCACCATCGAGGAGCACCGCGAGAACGTCGACCGCTTCGTCGGGTTCATGCAGAATCAGGACCGGCGCATCGTCGGCGAGCTGACCGATCGCATGCAGGCCGCCGCCGCCGCGCAGGAGTACGAGGCAGCCGCCCGCTACCGCGACCGCCTGCAGGCGGCGAACGCCTTCTTCGAGAAGAGCGCGGTCGTGCTCGGCGACAAGGTCGACCTCGACGTCTTCGGCGTCGACCACGACGAGCTCGCCGCCGCCGTCCAGCTGTTCATCGTCCGGGGCGGTCGAGTGCGCGGCGTGCACTCGTGGACCGTCGACAAGGAGCTCGACGTGCCGCTCGGCGACCTCGTCGACTCGATCGTGCAGAACGCCTACGCCGATGGGCTGACTCCGCCGGCCGAGGTCGTCGTTCCCGAGCTCCCCGACGACGCTGCGGCGCTCGAGGACTGGCTGGGCGCGACCGCCGGACGGAAGGTGCGCCTGCGGGTGGCGCAGCGCGGCGACAAGGCCTCGCTCCTGCAGACCGCGACGCAGAACGCACGCCAGACGCTCATGCTCTACAAGACCCGTCGTAGCGCCGACTTCACGACGCGCTCGCGTGCCCTCGAAGACATCCAGGAGGCGCTCGGCATGGCCGATGCGCCGCTCCGGATCGAGTGCTACGACGTCTCGCACCTGAGCGGCACCAACATCGTGGCATCCATGGTGGTCTTCGAAGACGGCCTGCCGCGCAAAGACGAGTACCGCCGGTTCACGATCCCGCAGTCGAGCGACGACACCGACTCGATCCATCAGGTGCTCACCCGACGGTTGGCGTACCTCGCGAACGCGTACGAGGCTGCGGCCGAGCGCAAGGGAGACGCCGGCGACGCTCCCGAGCGGCGCAAGAAGTTCGCCTACCCGCCGAACCTGCTCGTCGTCGACGGCGGGCAGCCGCAGGTCGCGGCCGCGGAGCGCGCCCTGCGGGAGTCGGGAGTCCAGGGCATCTACCTCTGCGGCATCGCGAAGCGTCTCGAGGAGATCTGGACGCCCGAGAGCGACTTCCCGGTCATCCTGCCGCGCAACAGCGACGCGCTCTTCCTGTTCCAGCGGGTGCGCGACGAGGCCCATCGGTTCGCGATCACGCACCAGCGGCAGCGTCGCAAGCGCGACATCGGGTCGGTGCTCGCCGAGATCCCGGGCCTGGGCCCCGCCCGGGTGAAGGAGTTGCTGCGCCACTTCGGCTCGGTCGCGCGGTTGCGTGCGGCCGACGAGCACGCCATCGCCGAAGTGAAGGGCATCGGCCCGACGCTCGCGGCGACCGTCCACGCGCAGCTGCACGCCGATCCCGCGCCCGCACCCCGCTAGGCTGGTGTGTCGGTACGAGAAGGGGGCTGGCATGGCGGCGGGGGAGCCCGAGCGGCAGGAGATGCTCATCGTCACGGGGATGTCCGGTGCCGGACGATCGACCGTGGGCAATGCGCTCGAGGACCTCGGCTGGTACGTCGTCGACAACCTGCCGCCGCAGATGCTGCGCCCGCTCGTCGAGCTCGTCGAACGAGCCGGCACGTCGCTGCCGCGCATCGCGGCGGTCGTCGACATCCGCGGCCGTGACTTCTTCGCCGAGCTCCAGGACATCATCCAGGCGCTGCGCACCGGCGTGAACGTCCGCGTCGTCTTCCTCGACGCGAACGACGCGGTGCTCGTGCGGCGTTTCGAGGCGGTCCGCAGGCCGCACCCCCTGCAGGGCAACGGCACCCTCCTCGACGGGATCGGCGCCGAACGTGCTCGCCTCGCGACCCTTCGCGAGGCGAGCGACTTCGTCGTCGACACCTCCGACCTCAACATCCACCAACTCGCCAACCTCATCACCGAGACGTTCGCCGACGCCGACCATGCGGGCCTCCGGGTGACGATGCAGAGCTTCGGCTTCAAGTACGGTGCTCCGACCGACGCCGACCTCATCGCCGACGCCAGGTTCCTGCCCAATCCGTTCTGGAATCCCGAACTGCGACACCTCACGGGCGAAGACGCCCCGGTGCGCGACTTCGTGCTCGGCCAGCCGGGCGCCATGGAGTTCATCGACGCCTACGCCAAGGCGCTCGAACCCGTCCTCGCCGGCTACCAGCGAGAGAACAAGCGGCACGCGACGATCGCGATCGGCTGCACGGGCGGCAAGCACCGCTCGGTGGCGATGGTCCGAGAGCTGAGCGAGCGCGTCGCGAACATGCCCGGCGTCGTCGTGAGCGTGAAGCATCGCGACCTCGGTCGCGAATGACGCCGGGCCCGCAACACAGATTGGAACACAGGTGCCATTGACCGCTGATGTGAAAGAGGAGCTCGCCCGCGTCGAGGTCTCCAAGACGAGCGTACGAGTCGCGGAACTCGCGTCCGTGCTGCGCTTCGCCGGCGGACTCCACATCATCCAGAACCGCATCGCGATCGAAGCGGAGCTCGACTCGAAGACGGTCGCCAAGCGCGTCACCCGCGATCTCGGCGAGATCTACGGTGTTCGTCCCGACGTCTCGGTGATCTCGCCGTCCGGTGTCCGCCGCACCAACCAGTACCTCATCCGCGTGCTCGACGGCGGCGAGACTCTCGCCCGTCAGACGGGGCTGCTCGATGCGCGTCGCCGGCAGGTGCGCGGCCTCCCGAACAAGCTGACGACGGGTTCGCGCGACGAGATCGCCGCGGTCTGGCGCGGCGCCTTCCTCGCGCAGGGGAGCCTCACCGATCCCGGCCGCTCGGCCGCGCTCGAGATCACCTGCCCCGGCAACGAGACGGCGATGGCGCTCGTCGGGGCGGCCGGGAGACTCGGCATCTCCGCCAAGGCGCGCGAGGTGCGGGGCGTGCACCGCGTCGTCATCCGCGACGGAGAGGCGATCAGCGCGATGCTCTCGGCCATGGGGGCGACCGGCACCGTCCGCAACTGGGAGGAGCTCCGCCAGCGCCGCGAGGTGCGGGCGACGGCCAACCGGCTGGTCAACTTCGACGACGCGAACCTGCGCCGGTCGGCCCAAGCCGCAGTCGCCGCGTGCGCGCGGGTCGAGCGGGCGATGGAACTGCTCGGCGACGACATCCCCGACCACCTGCGCTACGCCGGCGAGCTCCGGCTCGCGCACCGCGATGCGAGCCTCGACGAGCTCGGCCACCACGCCGACCCGCCGATGACGAAGGACGCCGTCGCCGGACGGATCCGGCGACTGCTCGCGATGGCCGACAAGCGTGCCGCCGACCTCGGCGTCCCGGGCACCGAGGCGAGCCTGCCTGCTGATCTCGACGAGGTCTGAGCCCCAGTCGTCCTTCCTGCCGTTGCCCCGCGTGACGAGCCCCGATGGCGGCGTCGGGGTCGGGCATAGACTCGGGAGAGCGGCCGTGGAGACCCGGGTGAGACGCCCGGGTGCCCCGGCGCGTCTGACAAGGAGAAGCAATGGCTGACTACACCCTCCCCGATCTCGCCTACGACTATTCGGCGCTCGAGCCGGCGATCAGCGGCACGATCATGGAGCTGCACCACTCGAAGCACCACCAGGCGTACGTGACCGGCGCGAACACCGCGCTCGCCCAGCTCGCCGAGGCGCGCGACTCGGGCAACCTCGCGAACGTCAACAAGCTCGAGAAGGACCTCGCGTTCAACCTCGGCGGCCACGTCAACCACTCGATCTTCTGGACGAACCTGTCGCCGAACGGCGGCGACAAGCCGACCGGAGAGCTCGCCGCCGCGATCGACGACCAGTTCGGCTCGTTCGACAAGTTCCAGGCCCACTTCACCGCGACGGCGCTCGGCGTGCAGGGCTCGGGCTGGGCCGTGCTGGCGTGGGACTCGCTCGGTCAGCGCCTGATCATCGTGCAGTTCTTCGACCAGCAGGGCAACCTGCCGGCCGGGATCGTTCCGCTCCTCATGCTCGACGTCTGGGAGCACGCGTACTACCTCGACTACAAGAACGTACGCGCCGACTACGTCAAGGCGTTCTGGACGATCGTCGACTGGGAGAACGTCCAGCAGCGCTTCACCGCAGCTGGTGAGAAGACCTCAGGGCTGCTGCTACTGTCGTAAATCGGATGGTGTCCCCGGCATCGTCCGGGGACGCCGTCGTCCGATCCGTCCATCCGTGAAACGGCGCGATCCGCGCCACGTCAGGAGACATCCGTGTCTGTAAAGATCGGCATCAACGGCTTCGGCCGTATCGGCCGCAACTACTTCCGCGCGGCACTCGCCCAGGGCGCCGACCTCGAGATCGTCGCGGTGAACGACCTCACCGACAACAAGACGCTCGCCCACCTCCTGAAGTTCGACTCGGTCACGGGCCAGCTCGACGCCACCGTCGAGTACGACGACGAGCACATCATCGTCGACGGCACGCCGATCCGCGCCTTCGCGGAGCGCGACCCCGCGAACCTCCCGTGGGGCGACCTCGGCGTCGACATCGTCATCGAGTCGACGGGCTTCTTCACGAAGGCCGCCGACGCGCGCAAGCACCTCGAGGCCGGGGCGAAGAAGGTGCTGATCTCCGCACCCGCGACCGACGAGGACGCGACGTTCGTCATGGGCGTGAACGAAGACACGTACGTGCCCGAGCGCCACCACATCATCTCGAACGCCTCCTGCACCACGAACTGCCTTGCGCCGCTCGCCAAGGTGTTCAACGACGCGTTCGGCATCGAGCGCGGTCTCATGACCACGGTGCACGCCTACACCGCCGACCAGAACCTGCAGGACGGCCCGCACAAGGACCTGCGTCGCGCACGCGCCGCGGCGATCAACATCGTGCCGACCTCGACCGGCGCCGCCAAGGCGATCGGGCTCGTGCTGCCCGAGCTCGTCGGCAAGCTCGACGGCTTCGCCCTCCGCGTGCCCGTGCCGACCGGCTCGATCACCGACCTCACCGTGACGGCCTCGCGCCCCGTGACGGTCGACGAGATCAAGGCCGCCTACAGGGCCGCCGCCGAGGGGCCGCTGAAGGGCATCCTCAAGTACTCGGAGGACGAGCTCGTCTCCTCCGACATCGTCTCCGACCCGCACTCGTCGATCTTCGACGCCGGACTCGTGCGCGTGATCGGCGACCAGGTGAAGCTGTCCGCCTGGTACGACAACGAGTGGGGCTATTCCAACCGCCTCGTCGACCTGACCGAGTACGTGGCCGACCGGCTCTGAAAGCGAGAAACGTGACCCTGCGAACCATCTCCTCACTCGGCGACCTCGCGGGCAAGCGCGTCGTCGTCCGCTGCGACCTCAACGTTCCGTTGAACGACGGGGTCATCACGGACGACGGCCGCGTGCGCGCGTCCGTCCCGACGATCGACGCCCTGCGCTCGCAGGGCGCCCGTGTGATCGTCATCTCCCACCTCGGTCGCCCCGACGGCGCGCCCGACCCCAAGTACAGCCTGGCGCCCGTCGCCTCGCGGCTCGGCGAACTGCTCGGCGCCCCCGTGGCGTTCGCGACCGACACGGTCGGCGAGGATGCCTCGGCGAAGGCGGCGGCGCTCGGCGACGGCGACGTGCTCGTGCTCGAGAACCTGCGCTTCAACCCGGGGGAGACCTCGAAGAACGAGGCCGAGCGCACCGCGTTCGCCGGTGAGCTCGCGGCCTTCGCCGACGCGGTCGTCTCCGACGGCTTCGGCGTCGTGCATCGCAAGCAGGCGAGCGTGTACGAGCTCGCCGAGCTGCGCCCGAGCGCCGCGGGACTGCTGATCGCCGCCGAGCTCGACGTGCTCGACCGGCTCACCGAGAACCCCGAGCGCCCGTACACGGTCGTGCTCGGCGGTTCGAAGGTCTCCGACAAGCTCGGGGTCATCGCCCACCTGCTGCCCCGTGTCGATCGCCTCCTCATCGGTGGCGGCATGCTGTTCACGTTCCTCGCCGCCCAGGGGCACAAGGTCGCGTCGAGCCTGCTCGAGGCCGACCAGATCGACACCGTCAACGGCTACCTCGCCGAGGCCGCCGAGCGCGGGGTCGAACTCGTGCTGCCGACCGACGTCGTGGTCGCGGCATCGTTCTCGGCCGATGCGGAGCACGTCGTCACCCCGGCCGACGCGATCGAGGAGACGCCGTTCGGAGCCTCCGGGCTCGGCCTCGACATCGGTCCCGAGACGGCGGCGCGGTTCGCCGAGCTCGTGCGCGACTCGAAGACGGTGTTCTGGAACGGCCCGATGGGCGTCTTCGAACTCGCCCCGTTCGCCGCCGGCACCCGTGCGGTGGCCGAGGCGCTCACCGAGGTCGACGGCCTCAGCGTGGTCGGCGGAGGCGACTCGGCCGCTGCCGTGCGCGTGCTCGGCTTCGACGACGAACGATTCGGACACATCTCGACGGGCGGGGGCGCGAGCCTCGAATTCCTCGAGGGTAAGAAGCTCCCCGGACTGGAGGTCCTCGGATGGCAGTGAAGCGCACCCCGTTCATCGCAGGCAACTGGAAGATGAACCTCGACCACCTGCAGTCGATCGCGTTCGTGCAGAAGCTCGCGTGGGCGCTCGGCGACGCGAAGCACGACTTCGCCGACGCGGAGGTCGCGGTCTTCCCGCCGTTCACCGACCTGCGCAGCGTGCAGACGCTCGTCGCAGCCGACTCGCTGTCGATCGGCTATGGCGCGCAGGACCTGTCGAAGCACGACTCCGGCGCCTACACGGGTGAGATCTCGGGCGCGTTCCTGAAGCAGCTCGACTGCGGGTACGTCATCATCGGCCACTCCGAGCGGCGCACGCTGCACGGCGAGACCGACGACGACGTGAACGCGAAGGTCATCGCCGCCCACCGCCACGGCCTCGTGCCAGTGCTCTGCGTCGGTGAGACCGCGGACGACCTCGAGGCGCACGGTGCCAGCGCGGTGCCGGTCGCACAGCTGCGCGCGGCGCTCGAGGGCGTCGATGCGGCCAAGGGCCTCGTCATCGCCTACGAGCCGGTCTGGGCGATCGGATCGGGTCAGGCGGCGACGCCCGCCCAGGCCGAACAGGTCGCCGCCGCCCTGCGCGCGGTGCTCGCCGAGATCGCCGGCGACGAGATCGCCGCGTCGACCCGCATCCTCTACGGCGGATCGGTCAAGGCGGCCAACATCGCCGCGTTCCTGCGCGAGCCGAACGTCGACGGTGCGCTCGTGGGCGGTGCGAGCCTCGACATCGACGAGTTCTCGAGCATCGTCCGCTTCAAGAAGCACGTCGGCGCCTGACCCGCGTCGGGGGTCGGCGCGAGTCTCCGACCTCCGACGCCGCGCCCGGCTATACTCGATTGTCGGCATCGACCCCCTGCGTCGTGCCCGGAAAGGTTCACCGTGGAGATTCTCCAAGTCGTGCTCGAGGTGCTGCTCGGCCTCACGAGCCTGCTGCTGACGCTGCTCATCCTGCTGCACAAGGGTCGCGGCGGCGGTCTGTCCGACATGTTCGGCGGTGGCGTCACCTCGAGCCTGGGTGCGTCGGGCGTCGCCGAGCGCAACCTGAACCGCATCACGGTGGTGCTGGGCCTCGTCTGGATCACGTGCATCGTGATCCTCGGGCTCATCACGAAGTTCCAGACCGGCGCCTGACGAGGAGGAGACATGGCATCAGGCAACAGCGCCATCCGCGGCTCCCGCGTGGGAGCCGGACCGATGGGCGAGCAGGACCGCGGCTTCCACGCCGATCGCGTCGCGATCAGCTACTGGGACGCCCAGGGCAACGAGACCGTCCGGTACTTCGCGGCGAACCTGCCCGAAGAGGAGATCCCCGACGTCATCGACAGCCCGTCCACGGGGCTGCCGGCTGGTCGTGACCGTGAGAATCCTCCCGCGGTGACCAAGCTCGAACCGTACAAGACCCACCTCGCGTACGTGAAGGAGCGTCGTACCGAAGACGAGGCGGCCGCGCTGCTCGACGAGGCGCTCACCCAGCTCCGCACCCGGCGCGGGCAGCTTCCCAAAGACTGATTTCGCTCCCTGGGCGACGAGAACGGGGCGGGCCATCGGCCCGCCCCGTTCGTCGTGCGTGGGGTGATCCGCGTCAGTACTCCCGGGCGATGAGCGCCTCGGGCACCTCGGCCGCGGCGTCGCGGTCGACGAAGAACACGGTGCGCCGGCGTCCCTTGATGCCGGCGACCGGCACCTCGTCGCGGCTCGCGCCGGCGAGTGCGAGCCCGAGGGCGGAGGCCTTGTCGGCACCCGCGAGCACCATCCATACGCGCTGAGACGCGTTGAGCACCGGGCGGGTGAGGCTGAGGCGCTCGGGCGGCGGCTTCGGCGAATCGCGCACGGGGATGACCGTCTGGTCGGCGACCTCGATGCCCGACCGGTGCGGGAAGAGCGAGGCGATGTGTCCATCGGGTCCGACGCCGAGGAACGTGATGTCGAAGATCGGGTGCTCGGCGCCCTCGGCGGCATGGTCGGCCAGCTCGGCCGCGTACTCGACGGCGGCCTCGTCGAGCGTCAGTCCGGAGTCGGAAGCCGGGAACGGATGCACGTTCTCGTCGGGGAGGTCGAGATCGTCGAGGAGGGCGTCGCGCGACTGGCGATCGTTGCGATCGGCATCGCCGTGCGGAACCCACCGTTCGTCGCCCCACCAGAAGTGCACGCGCGACCAGTCGATCGACATGCGAGCGGGGGAGGCGGCCACGGCCTCGAGCACGGCCGAGCCCATCGACCCGCCCGTGAGCACGACGTGCACGACGGGCTGCGCGTCGAGCAGGTCGAGCGTCTTCGTGATGAATCGCGCGGCCACCGCGCCGGCGAGCGTCGCCTTGTCGGGGTGCACGAGCACCCGGCGTTCGTTCGTCACTCGATCTCCTCCGCACCGTCGTCGGCGAGGAGCCGGAGCCCCTTCGCGATGACTTCACCGTACAGCTCGTCGGGGTCGAGTCGGCGCAGCTCATCGGCGAGGCAGTCGCGAAGGCTGCGTCGGGGGAGCGCGACGTCGTGCAGCGGCTGGTCGGGCTGACGCAGCGTCGCAACTCCCGGCACGTCGCGCACGAGCTCGATGGGGCCGCTCGGGCGATCGAGCCGCACACCGTGGATGCCGTGCGACCCCTCGTCGACGCCGGTGAGCTCGACCTCGGTCGAGCAGCCGAGCTGCAGCCGCAGCCAGGCGCCGAGCAGGGTCGTCGACGGCGAGTCGATCGCGCCCGACACGTGCACCGCGGTGATCGGCTCGTAGGGCGGCTGGTCGAGCACGGCGGCGAGCTGGGCCCGCCAGAGCGTGAGCCTCGTCCACGAGAAGTCGGCGTCACCGGGGGTGTAGCTCGCCGCGAGCGCATGCAGGGCCGCCTGCGGATCGGGCTGGGTCGAGGCATCCGTGATGCGTCGCTGCGCGATGCGCCCGAGCGGTGAGCGCCCGGGCACCGCGGGCGCGGCGCCGGGCCACCACGTGACCACCGGGGCGTCGGGCAGCAGCAGGGCCATCACGAGGCTCTCCTCGTAGCGCGCGGCGTCGCCGTGCGCGCGGAGGATGATGACCTCGCTCGCACCCGCGTCGCCGCCCACCCGGATCTCGGCGTCGAGTCGGGCTTCGATCGCATCGGATTCGGTACCGGGCTCGATCGAGACCACGATGACGCGCATCGGATGCTCGCGCGAGGCGTCGTTGGCCGCCTCGATGGCCTCCTCCTCGGCGTCGGGCGTGGTGGCGATGACGAGCGTGAGCACCCGGCCGAGGGCGACGACGCCGCCGTCCTCCCGGATCTTCACGAGCGTCTTCGAGACCTGGCTCGTGGTCGTGTCGGGCAGTTCGACGATCATGGGCGTCTCCAAGTGCGTCCGTCGCGGGCGAGCAGCTCGTCGGCCGAGCTCGGCCCCCAGGTGCCGGGCCGGTACTGTTCGGGCTGACCCTGGGTCGCCCAGAACTCCTCGATCGGGTCGAGGATCTTCCAGCTGAGCTCGACCTCCTCCTGGCGGGGGAAGAGCGGCGGGTCGCCGAGCAGCACGTCGAGGATGAGCCGCTCGTACGCCTCGGGGCTCGCCTCGGTGAACGCGTGGCCGTATCCGAAGTCCATCGTGACGTCGCGCACCTGCATGCCGGCGCCCGGAACCTTCGAGCCGAACCGGATGGTGACGCCCTCGTCGGGCTGCACGCGGATGACGAGCGCGTTCTGGCCCAGCTCGGAGGTCTGGCTGTCGGCGAAGAGCTGCTGCGGCGCCCGCTTGAACACGACGGCGATCTCCGTGACGCGACGCCCGAGGCGCTTGCCGGCACGCAGGTAGAACGGTACGCCGGCCCAGCGCCGGGTTCCGATCGTGAGCTTCATCGCCGCGTAGGTCTCGGTCGTCGAGGCGGGGTTCATGCCGTCCTCCTCGAGGAAGCCGACGACGTGCTCGCCACCCTGCCAGCCGCCCGAGTACTGACCGCGCGCGGTGCCCGTCGCGAGGTCCTCGGGGATGCGCACGGCGGCAAGGATCTTCTCCTTCTCAGCGCGCAGGTCGGCGGCGTCGAACGAGATCGGCTCCTCCATCGCGGTGAGCGCGAGCAGCTGCAGCAGGTGGTTCTGGATGACGTCGCGGGCCGCGCCGATGCCGTCGTAGTAGCCGGCACGACCGCCGACCCCGATGTCCTCGGCCATCGTGATCTGCACGTGGTCGACGTAGTTGGTGTTCCAGATCGGCTCGTACAGCTGGTTGGCGAAGCGCAGGGCGAGGATGTTCTGGACCGTCTCCTTGCCGAGGTAGTGGTCGATGCGGAAGACCGAGTCGGGCGGGAACACGCTCGCCACGACGTCGTTGAGCTCGCGCGCCGACGCCAGGTCGCTGCCGAACGGCTTCTCGATCACGACCCGCCGCCACTGGCCGTCGCGCTGCTCGGTGAGGCCCGAGCGCTTGAGCTGCTCGGTGACGAGCGGGAACGACTTCGGCGGGATGGACAGGTAGAACGCGTGGTTGCCCATCGTGCCGCGTTCGCGGTCGAGCGTCGCGACGACGTCACGCAGGCGGTCGAACGCCGCGTCGTCGTCGAACGTCCCGGTGACGAACCGGATGCCTCGCGCGAGTTGCTGCCAGACGTCCTCGCGGAACTCGGTGCGGGCGTACTCCTTCACGGAGTCGTGCACGATCTGTGCGAAGTCCTCGTCCTCCCAGTCGCGGCGGGCGAACCCGACGAGCGCGAAGCCCGGGGGCAGGAGCCCGCGGTTCGCGAGGTCGTAGACCGCCGGCATCAGCTTCTTGCGCGAGAGGTCGCCCGTCACGCCGAAGATGATGAGGCTCGACGGCCCCGCGATGCGGTTGAGCCGGTAGTCCTTGGGAGATCGGAGGGGGTTGTGGTGCGCCGAGATCTCTGCCGAAACCACGTGCCGGTCCTTTCGTTCGGTCACCCGATGGCGTCGATGAGCGGGCCGAGGTTCGCGGCCGGGTCGGTGAGCGTCAGTGTGAGCACCGGGCGCCCGTGCTCGGCGAGCACGCTCGCGTCGCCGGAGGCCTGGGCTGCGATGAGCTGCCCGAAGGTGAACGGGCGCTCGGGGATGGCGAGGTCGTCGACCGGCGTCTGCGTGATCTGCAGGAACACGCCGACCGCGGGGCCGCCCTTGTGGAACTGGCCCGTCGAGTGGAGGAACCGCGGGCCCCATCCGAAGGTGACGGGGCGACCGGCTCGCGCCGCGATGAGGTCGCGCAGCTTCGCGACCTCGGGGTGGGCGACCCGGTCGACGTAGGCCTGGATCGACACGTAGCCGTTCGCCGGCAGCTCCTCCAGCAGGACGTCGACGGCCGAGACGAGGTCGCTCGCGGCGCCGATCACCTCAGGGGTGCCGCGCACCTCGATGCCGTCGGCGACGAACGCGGCGGGCTCGGGTGCCGGACGCGCGTCGAGGAGGCCGCGCGCGGCGACCTTCGCCGATTCGACGTCGGGCTGGTCGAACGGGTTGATGCCGAGGAGACGCCCCGCCACGGCGGTCGCGTACTCCCACACGAGCAACTGGGCGCCGAGCGTGCCCGACACGCGGATGTCGCCCGACCGGTCGTGGGTGAAGATCGAGTCTCCTGCGTCGTCGACGAGGCGCACGACCTGCAGGTCGGGGAGCGACTCGCCGAGCTCGGGGGCATCGGCGTCGAGCACGACGGGCAGGATGCCGGTGCCCTCCTTGCCCGTGGACTCGGCGATCAGCTGCTCGGCCCAGTCGGCGAACCCGACGATGTGGGTGCCGTCGGCGACGATCGCGAGCTTGTCGCGCAGCGGCGCGGTCGCGGCGATCGCGGCGCCGAGCACGAGTCCGGGGTTGTCGGGCGTATCGATCGCGAGCGAGAGCTCGATGGTCTCGGCCTCGTCGAGGATCTCCGCGATGTCGACGCCCGCGAGGCCCGAGGGCACGAGGCCGAAGGCCGTGAGCGCCGAGTAGCGGCCGCCGACGTTCGGGTCGGCGTTGAAGACGCGGTATCCGGCCGCGCGGGCCGACTCGTCGAGCGGCGAACCCGGGTCGGTCACGACGATGATGCGGTCGGTCGGATCGATGCCGGCGTCGCGGAACGCCTGCTCGTAGGCCCGGCGTTGGCTGTCGGTCTCGACGGTCGAGCCCGACTTCGACGAGACGACGAGGGCGGATGCCTCGAGCCGGTCGCCGAGCGCGGCGCGGACCTGCCCCGGCTCGGTGGAGTCGAGGACCGTGAGATCGACGCGTGCGGTGCGCGTGATCACCTCGGGTGCGAGCGATGAGCCGCCCATGCCGGCGAGCACGATGTGACGCACGCCGGCGGCCTCGAGTTCGTCGCGCAGGGCTTCGATCTCGGCAACGAGCGGGCGCGAGACCGCGACGGCCTCCGTCCAGCCGAGGCGCTTGCCGGCCTCGTCTTCGGCCGCGGGGCCCCAGAGCGCGGGGTCCTGCGCGGTGATGCCGCTCGCCACGAGGTCGGCGACGAGTGCCGGGACCGTGCGGCGCACCGCATCGGCGGCCGCGCCCGAGACGGAGATGCGGAAGCTCATCGGGCGGCCTCCAGCGCGGTGCGCACGGAGTCGAGCAGCTCGCCCCAGGAGACGTTGAACTTCTCGACGCCCTCGCGCTCGAGAAGTGCGGTGACGTCGTCGTAGTCGACGCCCACGGTCGCGAGCGCGTCGAGCACCTCGCCGGCGCCGGCGTAGTTGCCGGTGACGGTGTCGCCCTCGACGACGCCGTGGTCGAACGTCGCCTCGAGCGTCTTCTCGGGCATCGTGTTGACGACGCCGCGGGCGACGAGCTCGGTCACGTAGAGCGTGTCGGGCAGCGTCGGGTCCTTGACACCGGTCGAGGCCCAGAGCGGACGCTGGAGGTTCGCGCCGGCGGCGATCAGCGCCTGGGCGCGCTCGGTCGCGAACTGCTCCTCGAACAGCTCGTACGCGAGCCGGGCGTTCGCGACGCCCGCCTTGCTCTTGAGGGCCAGCGCCTCGGGCGTGCCGATGGCGACGAGCCGCTTGTCGATCTCGGTGTCGACGCGGGAGACGAAGAACGAGGCGACCGAGTGGATCTGCGACAGGTCGTGGCCCGCCGCCTTCGCCTGCTCGAGGCCGGAGAGGTAGGCCTCGATGACCTCGCGGTGGCGGTCGAGGCTGAAGATGAGCGTGACGTTGACGCTGATGCCGGCGCCGATCGTCTCGCGGATCGCGTCGAGGCCCTCGACGGTCGCGGGGATCTTGATCATCGCGTTCGGCCGGTCGACCTTCGCCCACAGGGCCTTCGCCTGGGCGACGGTGCCCTCGGTGTCGTGGGCGAGACCGGGCTCGACCTCGATCGAGACGCGGCCGTCGACGCCGCCGGTGCGGTCGTAGACGGGCCGCAGCACGTCGGCCGCCGCGCGCACGTCGTCGGTCGTGATGTCGAACACCGCGGTGTTGACGTCGGCGCCCGCGACGGCGAGCTCGTGCAGGTGCTCGGTGTAGCCGTTGCCCGCGGTGAGCGCGTTCGCGAAGATCGTGGGGTTCGTGGTGACGCCGACGACGTTGCGCTCGGCGATGAGGCGGGCGAGGTCGCCCGTCACGAGGCGCTCGCGCGAGAGGTCGTCGAGCCAGATGCTGACGCCGGCCTCCGAGAGGGCGGCGGTGGGGGAGCTGGTCATGGGGTGTCTCCTCTTCTGGCTCGCGTCAGGCCGACGCGAGCGATTCCTTCGCGGCGGCGACGACGGCCTCGGCCGTGATGCCGAACTCGCGGAACAGGGTCTTGTAGTCGGCGGACGCGCCGAAGTGCTCGATCGACACCGACCGGCCGCGGTCGCCGACGTACCGGTGCCAGGTGAGCGCGATGCCGGCCTCGACCGACACCCGTGCCGTCACCGACGCAGGCAGCACCGACTCGCGGTACGCGGCATCCTGCTCGTCGAACCACTCGAGGCTGGGGGCGGAGACGACGCGGGCGCCGATGCCCTCAGCGGCCAGCGTCTCGCGGGCGGCGAGTGCGAGCTGCACCTCGGAGCCCGTCGCGATGATGATCACGTCGGGTTCGCCCGACGCGGCGTCGGCCAGCACGTAGGCGCCCTTCGCGGTGTTCGCGGCGCTCGCGAGCACGTCGCCGGATGCCTCGCCGTCGCCCCGCTCGAACACCGGGATGTTCTGGCGGGTGAGGGCGATGCCGGCCGGTCCGCTGCGTCGCTTCAGGATCTCGAGCCACGCGTGGGCGACCTCGTTGGCGTCGGCGGGACGCACGACGTCGAGGCCCGGGATCGCGCGGAGCGTCGCGAGCTGCTCGATCGGCTGATGGGTCGGTCCGTCCTCGCCGAGGGCGACCGAGTCGTGGGTCCAGACGAAGATCGAGGGGACCTGCATGAGCGCGGCGAGCCGGACCGACGGCCGCATGTAGTCGCTGAAGATGAGGAACGTGCCGCCGAACGCACGGGTCGGGCCGTGCAGCACGATGCCGTTCACGATCGCGGCCATCGCGTGCTCGCGGATTCCGAAGTGCAGCACGCGGCCGTAGGGGTTGCCCGCCCACTCGTGCGTCGAGTGCTCCGTCGGCACGAACGAGCCGCCGCCGTTGATGGTCGTGAGGTTCGACTCGGCGAGGTCGGCCGAACCGCCCCAGAGCTCGGGCAGCTCCGCGGCGAGGGCGTTGATGACCTTGCCGGAAGCGGCACGCGTCGACACCTCGGTGCCGCCTTCGAAGACGGGCAGCGCGTCGGCGATGCCCTCGGGAAGCTCGCCCGCCTCGAGGCGATCGAGCAGCGCCTTGCGCTCGGGATTCGCCGCGGCCCACGCGTCGAACGCCTGCTGCCACTCGGCGTGCGCGGCAGCACCGCGCTCGCGCGCGGCGCGGGTGTGTGCGATCACATCCTCGGCGACGACGAAGCTCTCCTCGGGGTCGAAGCCGAGCACCTCCTTCGTCGCCGCGAGCTCGGCGCCGCCGAGGGCGGAACCGTGGATCTTGCCGGAGTTCTGCTTGCCGGGCGAGGGCCAGCCGATGATCGTCTTCAGAATGATGATCGAGGGCTTCGCCTGCTCGGCCTTCGCGGCATCGATCGCGCGGTGGAGCTCGTGGACGTCTTCGACGTACTCGCCGGTCTTCTTCCAGTCGACCGTCTGCACGTGCCAGCCGTACGACTCGTAGCGCTTCGCGACGTCCTCGGTGAAGGCGATGTTGGTGTCGTCCTCGATGGAGATCTGGTTCGAGTCGTAGATGACGACGAGGTTGCCGAGCTGCTGGTGGCCGGCGAGGCTCGACGCCTCCGAGGTGACGCCCTCCTGCAGGTCGCCGTCGCCTGCGATCACGTAGACGAAGTGGTCGAAGGGGCTCTCGCCGGCCGGGGCGTCGGGGTCGAAGAGGCCGCGCTCGTAGCGGGCGGCGTACGCGAAGCCGACGGCGGAGGCGAGGCCCTGGCCGAGCGGGCCGGTCGTGATCTCGACGCCGGCGGTGTGGCCGTACTCGGGGTGGCCGGGGGTCTTCGAGCCCCAGGTGCGGAGCGCCTTCAGGTCGTCGAGCTCGAGGCCGTCGCCGGCGAAGTAGAGCTGCACGTACTGGGTGAGCGACGAATGCCCCGCCGAGAGGATGAACCGGTCTCGGCCCAGCCAGGCGTGGTCGGCCGGGTCGCGGCGCATGACCTTCTGGAAGAGGAGGTAGGCGGCGGGGGCCAGGCTCATCGCGGTGCCGGGGTGGCCGTTGCCGACCTTCTCGACGGCGTCAGCCGCGAGCACCCGGGCGGTGTCCACCGCGCGATCGTCGATGGATTCCCAGTGCAGAGTTGCCACGAGGTGCAGTTCCTTCCGTTCGTGACGGCGACGGGGAACTCGTCCCCGACCCGCCGAGGACGTTGCGGCGCGGTACCGCCGGGCGCGTGAACCGGTTGGGATGCCTTGGGGGGAATCGTGGATCACGGCGCCAAGCGCGCATTCCTCAGTATATGGACTTCGTGACGCGCGATGACGGGGTATGACTCACACCGCGCAGTGTCTCGTGTGAGGGTTGCGGTGGCGCCGAACCGGGCCCGGCCGGCCGGATGGCCTAGAATCGTCGGGAGGCGGCGCGGCGCCCGGCACGAGCCTGCGCGCGCGCCTCGGAAGAGGAACGATGCAGGCAGCCGTAGACACCCGTGAAGCCCGACCGGCGATGACCGTTCGGCGCAAGCTCGCCGCCTATCTCGCGCTCACGAAGCCGCGCGTCATCGAGCTGCTGCTCGTCGTCACGGCGCCGACCATGATCCTCGCGCAGCAGGGGCTGCCGAGCCTGTGGCTGATGCTCGCGACCCTCATCGGCGGTGCCATGAGCGCCGGTTCCGCAGGGGCGTTCAACTGCTACATCGATCGCGACATCGACCGGGTCATGAAGCGCACCCAGGGGCGCCCGCTCGTCACCGGTGAACTCAGCGACCGCGAGGCGCTCGTCTTCGCGTACGCGCTGGGCGCGGCATCCATCGTCTGGCTGTGGGTCTTCACGAACTGGCTCGCCGCACTGCTCTCGCTCGCGGCGATCCTGCTCTACGTCGTCTTCTACAGCCTGATCCTCAAGCGCCGCACCGCGCAGAACATCGTCTGGGGCGGCATCGCGGGCTGCATGCCCGTGCTCATCGGCTGGGCGGCCGTCACCGGCAGCCTCGACTGGGCACCGTTCATCCTGTTCCTGATCATCTTCCTGTGGACCCCGCCGCACTACTGGCCGCTGTCGATGAAGTACAAGGACGACTACGCGGCGGCCGGTGTTCCGATGCTCGCCGTCGTGCGCGGTCGGGCGCAGGTCGGACTCCAGGTCATCCTCTACGCGTGGGCGACGGTCGCCTGCTCGCTCCTGCTGATCCCCATTGCCGACATGGGGCTGGTGTACTCGACCGTCGCGATCGTCACGGGCGTCTGGTTCATCTACGAGACGCACCGCCTGTACAACCTCGCGATCCGGCACGTCCAGGTCTCGCCGATGCGCGTGTTCCACGGCTCGATCGCGTACCTGTCGCTGCTGTTCCTCGCGGTCGGCGTCGACCCGCTGCTGCCCTTCTGAGTCGGGGTCTCACCTCCCTTCCGGGCGCAATTTGCGCCCGTCGCCTCTTCGGAGATCGCCACCGACTCGGAAGGGTGTCAGCCCGTGGCTCCGAAAGCTGGATTATCTCCGATCGGGCGGCGTCGGGCGTCGGGCGTCGGGCTTGGCATGCTCGATCTCGAACACACCATGCGCCGCAGCGACGGTGTCGCCCGGATGGCCAACCTCCAAGCCGCCGGACACAGCCGCCACCATCTTCGACGTGCGCTCGAGGCGGGGCGGATCGTGCGCGTGCGACGAGGGTGGGTGGCACTGCCGAACGCAGATGCGCATCTCGTCGCTGCTGCGCGCGCCGGAGTGGTAATCACCTGCGTCACCCGCGCGAGGCAGCTGGGACTCTGGGTACTCGAGGACGACGGCGCGCACGTCGCGAAGGACGCGCACGGCGCCGTGCCGCCGCTCGCCGCACGAGTCCACTGGTCGAGACCGCTTGTGCCGCGGCATCCCGACGCGCTCGTCGACCCGATCGAGAACGTCCTTGCGCTCGTGGCTCGTTCTGCTCGGCTACCACGTCATCAGGGTGGGCTCTCACCACGTCGTCCACGACTGGCCGGGAGTGCAGGACCGCATCGCGCGGGCGGTCGCGCAGGGCCTGCACCGGCGCTGACTGCTGTCTTTGTCATGGCACCCGGATCGGGAGTGCGACAGAGATCGGGGATCGCCGTGAACGCGGAGCGATCGGGCTCCAGGTGCCCGAACCTGCGCTGATCTCCGAAATGGTGGCGCGGGTCAGGCGGATGCCGCGACCGGGGTACGCGACACCTCGGCAGCGATCGGGCGCTTCAGGTGCAGGATGACGAGGGTCATCGCGGCGGCCGAGAGGGCGGCGAGCACCATGTGCACCCCGACGGCGAGCGGCGGCAGGCCGTTGCGCGCCTGGTAGAGGCCGACCGCGATCTGCACGAGTTCGACGACGAGCAGCGCGGTCGCCCAGCGGCGGGTCGGCAGGCCGTCGCGCCATGCGGCGATGACGAGCACGAGGGTGAGTACGAACAGCAGGTAGCCGGGCCACGCGTGCACGTGCTCGAGGACCTCGGAGTCGAAGCCGGTGCGACCGGCTGCCGCGTCGCCCGAGTGGGGACCCGACCCGGTCGTGAGGACGCCGAAGACGATCGAGATCGCGAGCACCGCGCTCGTCGCATGCGTGAGTCCCGCGTACCAGGCGGGAACGGCCCGCTCACGAGGGCCTGCGGGTTCGTCGAGACGGGCGAGGAAAGCTGCGGTGACGCAGACGAGCACGAGCGAGGAGACGTAGTGGAAGCCGACGATGAACGGGTTGAGGCCTGTCCAGACGGTGATGCCGCCGACGATCGCCTGCGCGACGATGCCGATGCCGACGATCAGCGAGAGCACGAACAGGTCGCGCCGCTCGCGCCGGATGCGCCAGACGAGCAGGAACACGATGAGGGCGAGGACGCCCACGACTCCGGTCATCGTCCGATTGCCGAACTCGATCAGCGAGTGGTAGCTCAGCTCCTCGGTGGGCACGAGCGACTCCGGCGTGCACGTCGGCCAGGTCGGGCATCCGAGGCCCGAACCGGTGAGGCGCACCGCGCCGCCGGTCGCGATGATCGTCACCTGCGCGACGAAGGAGGCCCAGGCGAAGAAGCGGAGTGAACGGGGCACGCGGGTCGTTCCTGATCCGGGTCGCGCTGTGACGGGGCTGGGAGTCCCAGGACCCACACGGCGGCGACCCTATAGACTTGAGTGGTTGGCGCAACTGTTGCGACGCGCGCAAGAGCGCGGCACGCAGGCACCAGCCATCTTAGGTTCGCACTGGAGCCACCCGCACATCATCACCCGCTCACCGAGTGCCTCGACTGGCGAGGGGGATGAGCCGGACTGATAGCCGGTCGCACGGGAGGAGAAGAGGGAGAGCATGACGGACGTACTGATCGACCGCCCCGAGCTCGAAGGGCTCGGCAATTACGAGTTCGGCTGGGCCGACTCCGACGCCGCGGGGGCCTCGGCCCGTCGCGGAATCTCGCCGGAGGTGGTCGCCGATATCTCGCGGTTGAAGGACGAGCCGGAGTGGATGCTCCAGCGCCGCCAGCGCGGCCTGCAGCTCTTCGAGCGCAAGCCCATGCCGACCTGGGGCGCCGACCTGTCGGAGATCGACTTCGACAACATCAAGTACTTCGTGCGCTCGACCGAGAAGCAGGCCCAGACCTGGGAGGACCTGCCCGACGACATCAAGAACACCTACGAGCGACTCGGCATCCCCGAGGCCGAGCGCCAGCGCCTCGTCGCGGGCGTCGCGGCCCAGTACGAGTCCGAGGTCGTCTACCACCAGATCAACGAAGAGCTCGAGCGCCAGGGCGTCATCTTCATGGACACCGACACGGCGCTGCGCGAGCACCCCGAGTTCTTCGAGGAGTACTTCGGCACCGTCATCCCCGCCGGCGACAACAAGTTCGCCGCGCTGAACACGGCGGTCTGGTCGGGCGGCTCGTTCGTCTACGTGCCGAAGGGCGTGCACGTCGAGATCCCGCTGCAGGCCTACTTCCGCATCAACACCGAGAACATGGGCCAGTTCGAGCGCACGCTCATCATCGCCGACGAAGGCTCGTACGTGCACTACATCGAGGGCTGCACCGCCCCGATCTACAAGAGCGACTCGCTGCACTCGGCCGTCGTCGAGATCATCGTGAAGAAGAACGCCCGCGTTCGCTACACGACGATCCAGAACTGGTCGAACAACGTCTACAACCTCGTCACGAAGCGCGCCACGGCTGCCGAGGGCGCCACCATGGAATGGGTCGACGGCAACATCGGCTCGAAGGTGACGATGAAGTACCCGTCGATCTTCCTCATGGGGGAGCACGCCAAGGGCGAGACCCTCTCGGTCGCCTTCGCCGGCCCGGGCCAGCACCAGGACGCGGGCGCGAAGATGATCCACATGGCGCCGTACACGCAGTCGTCGATCGTCTCGAAGTCGATCGCACGCGGCGGCGGCCGCGCCGGCTACCGCGGCGAGGTCCGCGTCGACGCGAACGCCCACCACGCGGCCAACACCGTGCGCTGCGACGCGCTGCTCGTCGACACGATCTCGCGCAGCGACACGTACCCGGCGATCGACATCCGGGTCGACGACGTGCAGCTCGGACACGAGGCCACGGTCTCGAAGGTCTCGGAGGAGCAGCTGTTCTACCTGATGGCCCGCGGCATCCCCGAGGACGAGGCCATGGCGATGATCGTGCGCGGCTTCATCGAGCCGATCGCGCGCGAGCTGCCGATGGAATACGCGATGGAACTCAACAAGCTCATCGAGATGGGCATGGAAGGATCGGTCGGCTAAGCGATGACCACCGCAATGCAGAGCACCGCTATGCCCACCGCAGAGCAGCACGGGCTCGTCGCGCACTCCGACGGCGCGTTCGTCCCGGTCCAGACCCGTTCCGAGCGCTTCCGCTCCGTGAACGTCGAGGACTTCGAGCCGGTCAACGGCCGCGAGCACGAGTGGAAGCTGTCGCCCGTCGCGGCGTTCGCCGACCTGACCTCGGGTGCGCTCGACGGCTCTCGTCCCGACGTCGAGGCCGATGAGGTCGACGGCGTCGCCGTCTCGTGGATCGCCCGCGACGACGCCCGCATCGGCACGGCCGGCACGCCGGAGGAGCGCGCGAGCGCCAACGCCTGGTCGAGCTTCGACGAGGCGCTCCTCATCTCCGTGACCGGTGAGGACGACAAGGTCGCGACCGTCACCCGCTCGGGTTTCGGCGCCACGCCTCGCGCGGCCCACACGATCATCGAGATCGCGCCGAACAGCCGCGGCCTCGTCGTCCTCCGAGGCACCGGCGACGCCCGCCTGTCCGAGAACCTCGAGATCCTCGTGGGCGAGGGCGCTCAGCTCACCGTCGTCTCGCTGCAGGAGTGGAGCGACGACTCGGTGCACCTCGCGAGCCAGTTCGCGAAGGTCGGCCGCGACGCCTTCCTCAAGCACATCGTCGTCTCCCTCGGGGGCAAGGTCGTGCGGGTGAACCCCTCGACCCACCTCGCCGAGCAGGGCGCCGACGTCGAGGCGCTCGGCCTCTACTTCGCCGACGCCGGACAGCACCTCGAGCAGCAGGTCTACGTGCACCACGACGCGCCGCACACCAAGAGCCGCGTGACCTACAAGGGTGCCCTGCAGGGCGAGGGCGCGCGCACCGTCTGGATCGGCGACGTGCTCATCGGCCAGAAGGCGACCGGCACCGACAGCTACGAGCAGAACCGCAACCTCGTGCTCACCGAGGGCACGCGCGCCGACTCGGTGCCGAACCTCGAGATCGAGACCGGCGACATCGAGGGCGCCGGCCACGCGTCGGCGACCGGCCGGTTCGACGACGAGCAGCTCTTCTACCTGATGGCCCGCGGCATCCGCGAAGAGGAGGCGCGTCGCCTCGTCGTGCGCGGCTTCCTCACCGAGGTCGTGCAGAAGATCGGCTCGCCCGAGCTCGAATCGCGGCTCACCGCCGCCATCGAAGCCGAACTGCAGGGGAACTGACGTGGCATCCGTTCGTGTCTGCGCCGTCGACGAGCTCGTCGAGAACCAGGCGTCGCGATTCGTTCTGGACGGCGTGCCGATCGCGGTCGTGAAGGACTCCGCGGGCGATGTCTTCGCGATCGGCGACACGTGCACCCACGGCGACATCTCGCTCGCCGAGGGCTTCGTCGAGGACGACACGCTCGAATGCTGGGCCCACGGCTCGAAGTTCTCGCTGAAGACCGGCAAGCCCCTCACCCTCCCGGCCTACGAGCCGGTTCCCGTCTACCGGGTCGAGATCGAGGGCGGCGACGTCCACATCGACCCCTCGGTCACGCTGACCGTCTGACCCACGCTGCTCCGGCCGCGGCCGGCTACCGAAAGAGAATTCCCAAGAACATGTCTGTGCTCGAGATCAAGAACCTGCACGTCAACGTCGAGACCGACCAGGGCACCCGCGAGATCCTCCGCGGCGTCGACCTCGTCATCAACGAGGGCGAGATCCACGCCATCATGGGCCCGAACGGATCGGGCAAGTCGACGCTCGCCTACACCATCGCCGGCCACCCCAAGTACACGGTCGTCGAGGGCGAGATCCTCCTCGACGGCGAGAACGTCCTCGAGATGTCGGTCGACGAGCGTGCTCGCGCGGGTCTCTTCCTCGCGATGCAGTACCCGGTCGAGATTCCCGGCGTCACCGTCACGAACTTCCTCCGCACGGCGAAGACGGCGATCGACGGCGAGGCGCCGAGCGTCCGCACGTGGGTGAAGGACGTCCGCGAGTCGATGTCGAACCTGAAGATGGACTCGGCCTTCGCCGAGCGCAACGTCAACGAGGGCTTCTCGGGCGGCGAGAAGAAGCGCAACGAGATCCTCCAGCTCGAGCTGCTGAAGCCGCGGTTCGCGGTCCTCGACGAGACCGACTCGGGCCTCGACGTCGATGCGCTCAAGATCGTCTCGGAGGGCGTCAACCGGGCCAAGGCGAACACGGGCCTCGGCATCCTGCTCATCACGCACTACACGCGCATCCTCCGCTACATCAAGCCCGACTTCGTGCACGTGTTCGTCGCCGGTCGCATCGCCGAGCAGGGTGGCCCCGAGCTCGCCGACCGCCTCGAGGACGAGGGCTACGACCGCTACCAGGTCGCCGAGCCGGCGTCCGCGGCCGCCGCCGAATAGTCCACGGGTAGAATCGCACCATGGTCACCTCACTCGCGCCCGAGCGCTACGACGAGGTCTCCGAGGCCCTGAAAGACGTCATGGACCCGGAGCTCGGGGTCAACATCGTCGACCTCGGCCTCATCTACGACCTGGGCTGGGACGACGAGAACGACGCGCTCGTCATCCACATGACGCTCACGAGCGCCGGCTGCCCGCTGACCGACGTCATCGAGGAGCAGACGGCCGAGGCCCTCGACGGGGTCGTCGAGGCGTTCCGCATCAACTGGGTGTGGATGCCGCCGTGGGGCCCCGAACGCATCACCGACGACGGCCGCGACATGATGCGGGCGCTCGGCTTCGCGATCTGACCCGGTCGCCCGAACCACGAGCACGGATGCCTCGTGCAGCAGTCGCTGCACGAGGCATCCGTCGTTTCAGGTCAGGCCGCGGCGAGCGAGCAGCGCGTCGATCCGCGGCTCGCGGCCGAGGAAGGCGCGCACGGACTCGCGCGGATCGCGCGAGCCGCCCGGGCCGAGGATCTCCGCCCGGAACCGGCCGCCGTTCTCGCGCGTCGCGCCGCCGTGCTCCTCGAACCAGGCCATGATGTCGGCGCCCGGCACCTCGCTCCAGACGTACGAGTAGTAGCCCGCGTCGTAGCCGCCCGCGAAGACGTGGGCGAAGTAGCCGCTCGAGTACCGCGGCGGCAGCAGCGGGTCGGCGAGCCCGGCGGCGTCGAGCGCCGCGCGCTCGAATTCCGCGACGTCGGCGGGCGCCAGTGCTGCGGCGGTCCCTGCGTCGAGCCGGTGCCAGGCCTGGTCGAGGATCGCAGCCGCGAGGTACTCGGTCGTCGAGAATCCCTCGCCGAACGTGCGCGACGCGAGGAGGCGCTCGACGAACTCGGGGGCGAGCCGTTCTCCCGTCTCGTGGTGCACCGCGTAGTTCCCGAGGACCTCGGGCCGCAGCATCCAGAGCTCGTTCACCTGGCTCGGCAGCTCGACGAAGTCGCGGAAGACGTTCGTGCCCGCGGCGCTCGGGAACCGCACGCGCGCGAGCAGCCCGTGCAGGGCGTGGCCGAACTCGTGGAAGAGCGTCTCGGCCTCGTCGAAGGTGAGGAGCGTCGGGTCGCCGTCGGCGGGCTTCTGCACGTTGAGGTGGTTGACGACGACGGGCAGGTCGCCCGTGAGCTCCGACTGCTCGACGAGGGAGCTCATCCAGGCGCCGCCGCGCTTCGAGGAGCGCGCATAGAGGTCGAGCACGTACAGCCCGACGGCGGCGCCGTCCGCCTCGCTCACCTCGAACACCCGCGCGTCGGGGTGGTGGCCGACGAGGTCGGGCCGTTCGGCGAACCGGAGCCCGTAGAGCAGGGTCGCCGCGTGGAACACGCCGTCTCGGAGCACCCGGTCGGCCTCCAGGTACGGGCGCATCGCCGCGAGGTCGACGTCGTGGCGTTCGGCCCGTTCGCGCTGGGCGAGGTAGATCCAGTCGGATGCCTCGAACGGGCGCAGTCCGTCCCGCTCGGCCCGTCTGGCGAGGGCGGTCGCCTCTCGCTGCGCGTTCGCCATGGCGGTCGGCGCGAGCCTCCCGAGCAGTTCGGCGACGGCCTCGGCCGTCCCGGCGGTCTCGTCGGCGGTGACCGCGCTCGCGTGGTCGGCGAAGCCCAGCAGCTTCGCCCGCTCGGCGCGGAGCGCGACGAGCGCGAGCAGGATCTGGCGGGTGTCGTGGTCGCCGCCCGAGATGCCGCGACCCCGCGACGCGGCGAACAGCCGGTCGCGCGACGCTGGGGAGTCGAGCTCGGCGAGTGCGGGCTGCTGCGTCGACAGGACGAGGGGGAGGAGCCAGCCGTCGAGCCCGCGGGCCACCGCCGCCGCACGAGCCGTCGCGCGGCGCCGGTCGTCGAGCCCAGCAAGGTCGTGTTCATCGGTGAGATGGAGCGCCCGCTCGTTGGTGTCGGCGAGGAGCGTCTGCTGGAAGGCGGTCGTGAGTCCGGCGATGCGTTCGTTGAGGCGTTCGAGCGCGGCGCGCCCGTCGGGGTCGAGGCGGGCGCCGGCGAGCACGGCGACGCGATGCCGGCGGCGCAGCAGGTATGCCTCGTCGTCGGCGAGCTCCAGCCCGCCGGCGTCGAGTCGCGCGACGAGCGCGTCGATTCGCGCGAACAGGCGGGGTTCGAGAAGCAGCGCGTCGCGGTGCGCGGCGAGCCTCGGCGCGAGTTCGGCCTCGATCGCGTCGACGGCCTCGTCGGCGTCGGCCGAGCTGCGGTTCTCGAAGACCGGGAGCACCCGGCGGAGCGTCGCGCCGGAGCGCTCGAGGGCGACGATCGTGTTCTCGAACGTCGGCAGGTCGGCGTCGCCGGCGATGCGGTCGAGCTCTTCGCGCTGCTCGCCCATGCCGAGTTCGAGCGCCTCCCGGAAGTCGGCGGGGGTGATGAGCTCGAACAGGGGCAACCGGTACGGGAGCGGACTCGGGTCGAGCAGCGGGTTGCGATGGGCGTCGTCCATCCGTCAACACTACGGGCGCGGCCGATCGGGGCGGCGGCGCGTGGATCCGTGTCGCCGCGCGGCGCCGGGCTTCTCATCCGCGCGTCGCGCGCGCCATGATCGATCCATGACCGTTCGCATCAGCACCGTGCTCGTCCCGTTCGGCCCGGCGACCGCCCTCGAGCTGACCGATGCCCAGGTCGACGCGCTCGGCGGCGGAAAGCGCGCCGCGGTCGTCGTCGGCATCGCCGGCCGCACCGCGCGGGTGCGCCTGGCCGTGATGGACGGCCGCAACGTCATCGGGCTGTCGAAGGCGGTGCGCGCCGAGCTCGGCGTCGACATCGGTGATGCGGTCGAGGCGACCGTCGACCTCGACACCGCCGAGCGCGCGGTCGACGTGCCGGCCGACCTCGCGGCAGCCCTCGACGCCGAGCCGCCCGCGAGGAGGGCCTTCGAGGCGCTGTCGTACTCGCGGCGGAAGGAACTCGCACGCGGCGTCGCCGAGGCGAAGCGCCCCGAGACGCGCGAGCGCCGGATCGCGGCCGCCGTCGAAACGCTGCGCGCGTAGGCTCGGGTCATGGAGAGCGAATCGCCGTCGACCCGCGACGCGTACACCCACGGCCATCACGCGAGCGTCCTGCGCATCCACGCGTGGCGCACCGTCGAGAACTCGGCGGCGTACCTCGCCCCGCATCTCGATGCCGGCGCCCGCATCCTCGACGTCGGCTGCGGCCCGGGCACGATCACCGTCGACCTCGCGCGCCGCGTGCGCCCGGGAAGGGTCGTCGGCATCGACGCGTCTGAAGACGTCGTGGCGCAGGCCGCCGGCCTCGCAGCGAGCGAGGGGGTCGGCAACGTCGAGTTCCGCACGGGTGATGCCTACGAGCTCGACGTCGACGACGACGCCTTCGACGTCGTGCACGCCCACCAGGTGCTGCAGCATCTCGCCCGGCCCGTCGACGCGCTGCGCGAGTTCCGGCGCGTGCTCAGGCCCGGGGGACTGCTCGCCGTACGCGACGTCGACTACGGCGGGATCATCTGGAGCCCGGCCTCGGCGGGCCTCGATCGCTGGCTCGCGCTGTACCACGACGTGCACGACTGGAACGGCGGCGACGCTCACGCCGGCCGCCACCTCAAGCGGTGGGCGCGCGAGGCGGGATTCGCCGACGTGACCGCGTCGGGCTCCGTCTGGGTGTTCGCGAGCGACCTCGAGCGCGAGTGGTGGGGCGGTTCGTGGGCCGAGCGGGCGACCGAGTCGAGCTTCGCCGCACACGCGATCGAGTCGGGACACTCCAACCCCGACGAGCTCCGGCGGGTCGCGCAGGCGTGGCGCGACTGGGCGGCCGATCGTGACGGGTGGCTGCTCATGCCGCACGGCGAGGTGCTCGCCCGGGCCTGAGCGGGTACCGCCGGTCGAGGAGCGCTACCAGTCCTCGTCGGCGTCGAGCGCGTCGGCGATGACCTCGCGAACGACGGTGCCGTCGTCGAGCTCGGCGATCGGGCGTCCCTCGAGCCAGGTGAGGGTCCAGTGGCGACCAGCGGGATCGCCCTCGAACGCGGCCTCGGCTGCGGCGATGCGCGGACGGAGGTCGCCCGGCACCGAGGCCGGAGGCTCGTCGCCGAACGCCCACCTCGTGCCGAGTCGCATCAGGCCTCCATCTCGTAGGTCACCCAGCTCGTGCGCTTCGCGAGGCGGTCGTAGAGCTGCTGCGCGGTCTCGTTGTCGGCGGCCGTGATCCACGCCACGCCCCCGTGGCCGACCTCGGCTGCGCGAGCGTGCACGAACTCGATGAGCGCACGGCCAGTGCCCGTGCCGCGCTGCGACTCGGCCACGTAGAGGTCGTCGAGGTACATGCCGTAGGTGGCGCTCAGCGACTCGGGGACCTGGCGGAAGTGCGCGAGCCCGACGGGCGTGCCCTCCTCGTCGACGGCGAGCGCGGCCTGCAGCGGATTGTGCTCGTCGCGCAGCCAGTTCCAGACGATGAGCGCCTTCTGGTCGTCGAGCTCGGTCTCGTAGAACGTGCAGTACGCCTCGAAGAGCGGCAGCCAGCCGAAGAAGTCGTCGTCTCCGGCCATCCGGATCTCGTTGGTCATGGTTCCCCCTATTCGGACGGCGCCTCGAAGACGACGTCGCGGACGTCGAACTCGTCGGCCTCGGTGAAGGCGAGCTCGGCGATGCGCCCGACCGCGCGCAGGTCGGATGCCACGTGCTCGAGCAGCGCGGTCGTCGCGGCGGGCGCGGCGATCGTCGCGTGGGCGACGGGCGTCTTCTGCGAGGCCTTGACGTCGGTCTTCGCGCGCCGGATACCGGTGAGCGCGAGGCTCGCGAGCTCGAGCAGCTCGCCGCTCGCCTCGCCGCGGGCCGAGAGCTCGTCGGCGGTCGGCCAGGCGGCCCGGTGCACCGAGCCGTCGTGCGACCAGCTCCACGCCTCCTCGGTGGCGAACGGGATGACCGGGGCGAAGAGCCGCAGCAGCACGCCGAGCGCCGTCTTCAGCGCGGCGACGGCCGAGGCCTGCTCGGGGCTGGGCTCGCCGTACGCGCGCTCCTTGACGAGCTCGAGGTAGTCGTCGCAGAAGGTCCAGAAGAAGGTCTCCGCGACCTCGAGCGCACGAGCGTGGTCGTACGACTCGAGCGCGCGGGTGGCGCGGTCCACGACCGTGGCGAGCTCGGCGAGCATGCTGCGGTCGACGGGCACCGTCACCGGGGCGTCCGCCGAGCCCTCGAAGCCGAGGATGAACTTCGCGGCGTTGAGGACCTTGATCGCGAGCCGGCGCCCGATCTTCACCTGGGTCGGGTTCTGCGGGTCGAACGCGGCGTCGGTGCCGAGTCGGCTCGACGCGGCCCAGTAGCGCACGGCGTCGGAGCCGTGCTGCTCGAGCAGTCCGGCGGGCGTCACGACGTTGCCCTTCGACTTCGACATCTTCTTGCGGTCGGGATCGACGATGAAGCCCGAGATCGCCGCGTTCGCCCACGGCGCGACCCCGTGCTCGAGCTCGGCGCGCAGCGTCGTCGAGAAGAGCCAGGTGCGGATGATGTCCTGGCCCTGCGGGCGCAGCGAGTAGGGGAAGACGAGGCTCCAGAGCTCGGGATCGCGCTCCCAGCCGCCCGCGAGCTGCGGGGTGAGCGACGAGGTCGCCCACGTGTCCATCACGTCGTGCTCGCCGATGAAGCCGCCGGGCGCTCCGCGCTGCGCCTCGTCGTAGCCGGGCGCGGGTGCGGACGACGGGTCGACGGGCAGCAGGTCCTGGGTGGCGACGATCGGTTCGTCGAACACGGGGTCGCCCTGCGCGTCGAGCGGGTACCAGACGGGGATGGGCACGCCGAAGAAGCGCTGGCGCGAAACGAGCCAGTCGCCCGAGAGGCCGCCGACCCAGTTGTCGTAGCGCACGCGCATGAAGTCGGGGTGCCAGTCCATCTCGCGGCCGTGCGCGAGGAGTCGCTCGCGCAGCGCCTCGTCGCGCGCGCCGTTCTTGATGTACCACTGGCGCGTCGACACGATCTCGAGCGGCTTGTCGCCCTTCTCGAAGAACTTCACCGGATGGGTGATCGACTTCGGGTCGGCGAGCAGGTCGCCCGAGTCGCGCAACTGCTGCACGACCGCCTGCTTCGCGCTGAACGTGGTCTTGCCGGCGAGCTCGGCGTACGCCGAGCGCCCCGCCTCGGAGGTGATCGCCTCGGGCGCCTCGGCGATGACCCGGCCGTCGAATCCGATGATCGCGCGGTTGGGCAGGTCGAGCTCGCGCCACCAGACGACGTCGGTCACGTCGCCGAAGGTGCAGATCATGGCGATGCCGGTGCCCTTGTCCTTCTGGGCGAGGTGGTGCGCGACGACCGGCACCTCGACGCCGAACACCGGCGTCGTCACCGTCGTGCCGAAGAGGGGCTGGTAGCGCTCGTCGTCGGGATGTGCCACGAGCGCGACGCACGCGGGGATGAGCTCGGGCCGGCTCGTCTCGATCTCGACGATGCCGCCGTCGGGGCGGTGGAACGACACCCGGTGGTAGTGCCCAGGCTGCTCGCGGTCTTCGAGCTCGGCCTGGGCGACGGCGGTGCGGAAGGTCACGTCCCACAGCGTCGGCGCGAGCGCCTGGTAGGCCTCGCCGCGCTCGACGTTGCGGACGAACGCGAGCTGCGAGGTGAACAGCGCCTCGTCGGCGATGGTGCGGTACGTCTGGGTCCAGTCGACCGAGAGGCCGAGCATGCGCCAGAGCGCCTCGAACTGCTGCTCGTCCTCGACGGTCAGTCGCTCGCAGAGCTCGATGAAGTTGCGGCGCGAGATCGGCACCTGGTCGGCGGCCTTCGTGGACTTGCCGTCGCCGCCCTCGAACGGCGGCACGAAGTCCTCGACGTAGGGGAGAGTCGGGTCGCAGCGCACGCCGTAGTAGTTCTGCACGCGGCGCTCGGTCGGCAGGCCGTTGTCGTCCCACCCCATCGGGTAGAACACGTGCTTGCCGCGCATGCGCTGGAAGCGCGCGACGACGTCGGTGTGGGTGTACGAGAAGACGTGGCCGATGTGCAGCGAACCCGAGGCCGTCGGCGGGGGAGTGTCGATCGAGTAGATGCACTCGCGCGTGGCCGATCCGCGGTCGAACCGGTAGGTGCCCTCACGCTCCCACGCGCCTCCCCAGACCGATTCGAGGCCTTCGAGAGCGGGCTTGTCGGGGATGCGCGAGGTGTCGGTCATGATGCTCCGGTTCGATATCTGCGGCACCGAGTCCGTGATGAGGTGCCTGAATGTGACGCTCAAGCCTAGCGGAGCGCACCGGGGAACGCCCCGTGAGGCGGGGTTGCGGCGCGGCGCGGTCAGTGCGCGAGGCGCGGTGCGTCGGCCAGCAGCCGCGCGGTGTAGGGATGCTCGGGCGCGACGAGCACCCGGTCGGCCGGCCCCTGTTCGACGATGGTGCCGGCCCGCATCACGGCGACGCGGTCGGCCATGTGGCCGACGACGCCGAGGTCGTGCGAGATGAAGAGCATCGCGAGCCCCTGTTCGCGTTGGAGCTCGTCGAGCAGGTCGAGGATCTGCGCCTGGATGGTCACGTCGAGTGCGGAGACCGGCTCGTCGCAGACGAGCAGATCGGGGCGAGCCGCGATCGCGCGAGCGATCGCCACGCGCTGCCGCTGGCCGCCCGAGAGCGTGAGCGGCTCGCGATGGGCGACACCGGAGGTGAGGCCGACCCGGTCGAGGAGCTCGGCGATGCGTCGGGCTCGGCCGGTGCGGACGGCGGTGCGGTCGGCGGTCGGGGATGCCGCGACGCCGTGCTGATCGGCATCGGAAGGCGCTTCCGCGTCGGCGTCGGCGTCGGCGAGGATGCGGCCGACGGTCCATCGAGGGTCGAACGAGCTCAGCGCGTCCTGGTAGATCGCCCCGACCCGCCGTCGCCGTGGTCGTCGTGCGCGCTCGTCGAGGGCCGACCACGGTTCGCCGTCGAAGGTGATCGTGCCGGTGTCGGGCGAAGTCAGCGCGAGCACCAGGCGCGCCAGCGTGGTCTTGCCCGATCCGGACTCGCCCACGAGCCCGACCGTCTCGCCCCGTGAGACGACGAGCGACACGTCGTCGACGGCGGCGAACCGCACTCGGCCGGGAAGGGTGAACGACTTGCCCACGCGATCGACGACGAGGAGCGGTGCGGCGCTCAGCGCCGCACCGCGGTGGTCGTCGCTCGGGGCGGCACCGACGACCGACGATCCGCGTGCCGGCTCGGTCGGACCGGTCGGCACGGCCGAGGTTCTCGGCTCGGTCGGATCGGATGCGGGCTTCGGGCCCGGTCCGCTGAGCGCGACACCGCGCGGCACGTCGGCGGGCACGGCGGCGATGAGCTGCCGCGTGTACGGGTCGCTCGGCGCACCGAGCACCGCGGCCGTCGCGCCCTGCTCGAGCACGCGCCCCTCGCGTATGACGAGCACGCGATCGGCGAGCCGCGACACCACCGCCAGGTCGTGGCTGATGAGCAGCAGCCCGGTGCCGCGATCGCGGATCGCAGCCAGCAGGTCGAGCACGCGCGCCTGCACCGTCGCGTCGAGCGCCGTCGTCGGCTCGTCGGCGATGAGCAGCGGTGGGTCGAGCGCCAGGGCCGAGGCGATGAGCGCGCGCTGGCGGAGTCCGCCCGAGAGCTCACCGGAGCGCCGGCGGGCGGCCGTGGCCGGGTCGGGCATGCCGACGGCGTCGAGGACCTCGCCCGCCCGGGCGCGGCGTTCGGCACGAGGCATCCGGTCGTGGATGCGCAGGGCGTCCTCGACCTCGCGGCCGACGGGGCGCAGCGGGTCCAGCGCGACGAGCGCATCCTGCAGCACGAGGCCCGCGGTGCGGCCGCGCACCGTGCGCCAGTCGCGTTCGGTCGCTCCGCGCAGGTCGCGGCCGTCGATGCGCAGGACGTCGGCGCGGACGCGGGCGCCGTCGCCGGCCATGCCGAGCAGGCTCCTGGCGGTGACCGACTTTCCCGAACCGGACTCGCCGACGAGGGCGACGCACTCGCCCGGCGCGATCGAGAGGCCGACGCCGTCGACGACGCGGGCGTCGCCGAAGTCGACCGAGAGGCCGTCGAGCTCGAGCACGGGACGGCGGGTCGTCGTGTTCATCGGACGCCCCGTTCCCGCCTGGCGAGCGCGCGGCCCAGCACCGTCGTCGCGATCGTCGTGCCGACGATCATGAGGCCGGGGAACACGGTCATCCACCACGCGGTGGCGAGGTAGGTGCGGCCGGCCGAGAGCATCGCGCCCCATTCGGCGGCCGGCGGTTCGGCGCCGAGTCCGAGGTAGCTGAGCGCCGCGGCCCAGACGATCGCCTGCCCGATGCCGAGCGTCGCGAGGACGACGAGCGGCAGGAGGGCGTTGGGCAGGATGTGCGCACCGAGGATGCGGGGCCTGGTGCGTCCGAGCACCGTGGCCGCCTCGACGTACGGCGCGGAGCGGATCGAGATCAGCTGACCGCGGATGATGCGTGCGTACCCGGGCGCCGTCGACAGGCCGACGGCGATCGTGGCGGTGACGGGCCCCGGCCCGGCGACGACGATGACGAGGAGGGCGAGGAGCAAGCCGGGGAACGCGAACAGCACCTCGACGAGCCGACCGACCCCGAAGTCGACGGCACGGCCGCCGAAGCTCGCCGCGACGCCCAGCACGAGCCCCAGCGCGAGCCCGATCGCAGTTGCGGCGACGCCGATCGCGAGCGAGGTCGCCGTACCCGCGATCACGCGGCTGTAGAGGTCGCGTCCAGATTCGTCGGTTCCGAACCAGTGCGCTGCCGACGGCGGCTGGAACGCGTCGGCCGGCGCGATCGCGTTCGGATCGTACGTCTCGAGCAGCCACGGGAAGCACGTGGCCACCAGCAGGAAGGCGACGAACGCCCCCGCGATGATCGTGCCGACTCGCGGGCGCCCGGTGGGCCGGGCCTCGGCCGCAGCAGCATCGACGGTCGCCTGCTGGAGTTCGAGATCGCTCATCGCGCCTCCCCGGCGAGGCGCGGATCCGCGACGCGCATCGCGAGATCCGTCACGACGGTCATGACGACGTAGACGAGCGCGACGAGCAGTACGACGCCGGTCACGACCGGGATGTCGCGGAGCGTCACCGCCTGCAGGAGGGTTCGGCCGAGCCCGGGCATCGCGAAGATCGTCTCCACGACGACGGCGCCCGAGAGCAGCCATCCGAGCGCCCAGCCCGACAGGCTGATGCCGGGCAGTGCGGCGTGGCGCAGCGTGTGCCGGAACCGCACGCCGAGCGCGCTCTCGCCGCGGGCGCGGGCCGAGACGACGAACGGCTGCCGCATCGCGTCGAGGAGGCTCTCGCGCATGACCTGGGCGAGGAAGCCGGCGAGGGGCACGGCGAGGGTCACGACCGGGAGGATCAGGCCGACCGGCGTGCCGGTCGCGACGGGGGGCAGCCAGCCGAGTCCGGAGCTGAAGACCGCGATGAGCACGGCGGCGAGGAAGAAGTGCGGCAAGGCCGCGGCGAAGAGCTCGATGCCCTGTCCGACGGCCGTGGCGATGCGCCCCCGGCCGGTCGACCAGAGCGACAGCGCCAGCGCGAGCACCCACGCGAGCGCGAGCGAGCAGACGGCGAGCAGCATCGTGCCGCCGACCTGGGCACCGAGAAGCTCGGCGACCGGCACCTTGAGCGCGTACGAGGTGCCGAGGTCGCCGGTGACGAGGCGGCCCAGCATCGCGAGGTACTGCGCCAGGAGCGGCTGGTCGAGCCCGTAGTCGCGGCGCACCTGGTCGAGGGCCTCCTGCGAGGCCTGCGAACCGGGCCCGCCGAGGATCGCCTGCGCCGGATCGCCCGGGATCAGGCGGATGGCGAAGAAGGTGAGGGTCGCGACCGCCCACATGACGAACACCGCCCCGCCGACGAGCAGCGCGACGTGGCGCACGGCCGGTCCGCTGCCGCGGGCGGCCGGGGGGCCGGTCGACGACGGGGATGACCCGCCGTCGACCGGCATCGTGTCAGTCGGCGATCCAGGCGTCATAGAAGGTGGGCGTCGACACGGTCGGCAGTGCACGCGCTCCGTGCACCGAGTTCGCCACGAGGAAGCTGTTCTGCTGGTCGTAGAGCGGCAGCAGGTAGTGCCCGCCGAGGATGAGCGCCTGGGCCCGTTCGTACAGGTCGGCCCGCTCGGCGGCGTCGCTCGTGGACGCGGCGTCCGTCAGCAGGGCATCGATCTCGGGGTCGTTCACCTGCGCCAGGTTCGCGAAGTAGCCGCTCGGCGCCGGCGTGATGCTGTCGGAGTGGTACAGGATGCGCAGCACGTCGGGGCCGACCTTCGTGTACGGCGCGCTCACGATCTCGTACTCGTGGGCGAAGAGCGCCCCGTACCAGCTCGACAGGTCGAGCAGGGAGATCTGCACGTCGAACCCGGCCTCCTTCGCCGTCGCCTGCACCTGCTCGAAGAGCGACTGCTCCGCGGGCACGGACTGGTTCGTGCTCACGGGGAACCGGACCACGAGGCGCTCGCCCTCCTTCACGCGGGTGCCGTCGTCGTCGCGCTCGGCCCAGCCGGCCTCGTCGAGCAGCGCGTTCGCGCGGTCGAGGTCGGTCTCGAACAGGTCGGGGTCGGAATAGGCGAGCGCCTCCGCCGAGGAGAGCGGCGAGTACGACCGCTCGGCGGTGCCGAAGTAGAGCGAGTCGATGCCGTCGTTGACGTCGACGGCGGCGATGAACGCCTCGCGGACCCGCTCGTCGTCGAAGGGCGCCTGGCCGGAGTTGAGCTCGATGCGGTTCGATGCGCCGGGGCGGGGCGCGTCGATCCATGTCGGGTCGCCCGACTTCTCCGCAGCCGCCGCCGTGTCGGGCTGCGGGTTGTCGATGACGTCGACCTGGCCGGCCTGCAGCGCGGCGTAGCGCGAGGCGGCGTCGGGGATGAACCGCCAGTCGATCGCCTCGAGGTACGCGGCCCCCTCGTGCCGGGCGTCGGCGGGAGGCGAGACGTAGTCGTCGTTGCGCACGAGCGAGATGCGCTCCTGCTTCTCCCAGCCGTCGACCACGAACGGGCCGGTGCCGATGGGCGCTTGGCAGTTCTCCTCCATGCCCCGGGCGAGGCCGGCCGGCGACTCGATCGCGAGCCAGGGCTGCGAGAGCGATTCGAGCAGGGCGCTGTCGGGCGCCGTCAGCACGAATCGGGCGACCTCGGGGGAGACGACCTCGACCCGGTCGACCTTGCCGAGCGCGAGGTAGCCGGTCGACGACTGGGTCGCCGGGTCCTTCAGGTGCTCGACGTTCGCCTTCACGGCTTCGGCGTCGAACGGCGTGCCGTCGGTGAACTCCACGTCGTCGCGGAGCGTGAACTCCCAGGTCAGCCCGTCGTCGGAGGCCTGCCACGACTCGGCGAGCCAGGGGATGATCTCGCCCGACTCGTCGAGCGAGACGAGCGACTCGAGGAACTGGGTCGCGACGAGGGCCTGCGGGTAGTTGCCGCCGACGTGCGGGTCGAGGCACGTCGGTTCGGCGTCGCCGGAGGCGTACCGCAGCGTGCCGCCGGCGACCGGCTCGTCGGAGGCGTCGGGTTCGGCCGCCTGGCAGCCGGCGAGCGCGACGGCGCCGACGAGTGCCGCGACGGCCAGGCCGAATGTGCGGGGGCGGCGGAGGGGGTGGAGTGCAGCGTGCATCGAGTCCTCGAAGGGGAGATGGGATGTGAGCGGGACGACGCCGGCCCTGGGCCATCCTGACACCGCGTTTCGGCCACGACAAGCAACTTGTTCGCATTGCAATAGAACAATTAGGATGTTTCGGTGCTGATCAGACTCGACGCCGCATCACCGACCCCACTGGCCGATCAGCTCGCGTCCGCGCTCAGGTCGTCGATCATCGACGGTCGGCTCACCGGCGGCGAGCGTCTGCCGGCGGCGCGCACGCTCGCGTCGGAGCTCGGGCTCAACGTGCACACGGTGCTGCGCGCCTACCACCGGCTCCGCGACGAGCAGCTCATCGAGGTGCACCGCGGACGGGGCGCGGTCGTCGCGGTGCGCATCGGCGGGCACGCGGCGCTCGCGGGCGCCGTGCACGACCTCGTCGAGGAGGCCCGCGAGCACGGGCTGCCCGAGGCGGCGCTGCTCGAACTCGTCCGCGCGGCCTACCGCTCGGCCCCGCAGATCGGCGTCGTGCGCCCGATGCGTCCCGCGGGCCCGCCGTCGACACGGTATTCTTGAGGCCAACGACGTCGATCCGGCCATCACCGGGGAGTCTTCGGAAGAACGCGGTCGTCGTTCGCTGAGCCTGTCGAAGCGAGCGCCGAGCGTCAGTAGAACCGAACGGGGCGGCCCGTCACAGCCGGCAATGAGGGGTGAATCGGTGCCCGAGCCTGTCGAAGGGCCGATTCGCAAACGAGGTGGTACCGCGGTGGCGGCTCGATCGAGCGGCCGGCGTCCTCGTGAAGCATCCGTCCCACAAGGAGCGAGCGTGTACCCCCGCACCCCAGACGACCACGGTGTCGCCCCCTCACCCGACTTCCCCGCCGTCGAGCGCGAGGTGCTCGCCTTCTGGAAGGCCGACGGCACCTTCCAGGCCTCCATCGCCCAGCGCGAAGGCGCCCCCGAGTGGGTCTTCTACGACGGCCCCCCGTTCGCGAACGGCCTGCCGCACTACGGCCACCTCCTGACCGGCTACGCGAAGGACCTCTTCCCGCGCTTCCAGACGATGCGCGGCCACCAGGTGCACCGCCGCTTCGGCTGGGACACGCACGGCCTGCCCGCCGAGCTCGAGGCGGAGCGCCAGCTCGGCATCACCGACAAGAGCGAGATCGAGGAGATGGGCATCGCGGCGTTCAACCGCGCGGCCCGCGAGTCGGTGCTGCGCTACACGAAGGAGTGGGAGGAGTACGTCACCCGCCAGGCCCGCTGGGTCGACTTCGAGCACGACTACAAGACCCTCGATGTCACGTTCATGGAGAGCGTGATCTGGGCGTTCAAGACCCTCTACGACAAGGGTCTCGCGTACGAGGGATACCGGGTGCTGCCCTACTGCTGGCGCGACCAGACCCCGCTGTCGAATCACGAGCTGCGCATGGACGACGACGTCTACAAGATGCGCCAGGACCAGACGGTGACGGTCACCTTCCCGCTCACCGGCGCGAAGGCCGAGTCGCTCGGGCTCACCGCGGTCCGGGCGCTCGCGTGGACGACCACGCCCTGGACGCTGCCGACGAACTTCGCGCTCGCCGTCGGGCCCGACATCGAGTACGCGGTCGTGCCCGCCGGCCCCAACGGCACGCCCGACGCGACCGTTCTCCGCGAGCAGGCCGAGGGAACCGAGGCCCCCGAGGTGCTCGGCGGCGAGTACCTGCTCGCCGTCGACCTCGTCGGCGGCTACGCGAAGGAGCTCGGCTACGATTCCGCCGACGACGCCCGTGCGGCCGTTTCGCGCACGGTGCGCGGCGCCGACCTCGATGGTGTCACGTACGACCGCCTCTTCGACTACTACGCCGACGTCGAGGCGTACGGGCTGCAGAATGCCTGGCGCATCCTCGTCGCCGACTACGTCACGACGGAAGACGGCACGGGCATCGTGCACCAGGCACCTGCCTACGGTGAGGAGGACCAGAAGATCGGCGAAGCCGCAGGCATCCCGGTCGTCATCTCGCTCGACGAGGGCGGCAAGTTCCTGCCCGCCGTCACCGACGTCGCCGGGATGCTCTGGAGCGACGCGAACAAGCCGCTCACGCAGCTCCTGAAGGCCGAGGGGCGTCTGCTCCGCCAGGCGAGCTACGAACACTCGTACCCGCACTGCTGGCGGTGCCGCAACCCGCTCATCTACAAGGCCGTCTCGAGCTGGTTCATCAAGGTGCCCGAGTTCAAGGGCCGCATGGGCGAGCTCAACCAGGACATCAACTGGGTTCCCGACAACGTGAAGGACGGCCAGTTCGGCAAGTGGGTCGCGGGCGCTCGCGACTGGTCGATCAGCCGCAACCGCTACTGGGGCTCACCGATCCCGGTGTGGAAGAGCGACGACCCCGAGCACCCGCGCATCGACGTCTACGGCTCGCTCGAAGAGCTCGAGCGCGACTTCGGGCGGCTTCCGGTCGGTCCCGACGGCAAGCCCGACCTGCACCGTCCCTACATCGACGAGCTCACCCGGCCGAACCCCGACGACCCGACCGGGCGGTCGACGATGCGACGCATCACCGACATCTTCGACGTCTGGTTCGACTCGGGCTCGATGCCGTTCGCGCAGGTGCACTACCCGTTCGAGAACCGGGAGTGGTTCGACACGCACAACCCGGCCGACTTCATCGTCGAGTACATCGGGCAGACGCGCGGCTGGTTCTACGTCATGCACGTGCTCTCGACCGCGCTCTTCGACCGCCGGGCGTTCTCGAACGTCGTGAGCCACGGCATCGTGCTCGGCAGCGACGGGCAGAAGATGTCGAAGTCGCTGCGCAACTACCCCGACGTCTCGGAGGTGTTCGATCGCGACGGCTCCGACGCCATGCGCTGGTTCCTCATGTCGAGCTCGGTGCTGCGCGGCGGCAACCTCATCGTCACCGAGGAGGGCATCCGCGAGGGCGTCCGCCAGCTGATGCTGCCGCTCTGGAGCACCTGGTACTTCTTCTCCCTCTACGCCAACACGGCGAAGGACGGCGGGTACGAGGCATCCCGATCGACGACGTCCACCGACGTGCTCGACCGGTACCTGCTCGCGAAGCTGCGCGACCTCGTCGAAGCGGTCACGGCCGACCTCGACGACTTCGACTCGCCGCTCGCCGCGCAGAAGCTGCGCGACTTCGGCGACGTGCTCACGAACTGGTACGTGCGCCGCTCGCGCGACCGGTTCTGGCAGGGCGTGGCCGACGACGGCTCGGGCCGTGAGGCGTTCGACACCCTCCACACCGTGCTCGAGACGCTCACGCGCCTCGCAGCGCCGTTGCTGCCGCTCGTGAGCGAGAAGATCTGGCGCGGCCTCACCGGCGGACGCAGCGTGCACCTGACCGACTGGCCAGAGGCGAGCGAGTTCCCGGCCGACCCGGCGCTCGTCGCCGCGATGGACGCGGTGCGCGAGATCAGCTCCACCTCGCTCGCGCTGCGCAAGCAGGCCGGGCGCCGGGTGCGGCTTCCGCTCGCCCGGCTCACGGTCGTCGGTGCGGATGCCTCGGCCCTCTCGCCGTTCGAGGCCATCCTGCGCGACGAACTCAACGTGAAGAACGTCGACCTGGTGCAGCTCGACGAACGGAGTGCCGAGACGTACGGCGTGACCAAGCGCCTCACGGTGAACGCACGCGCCGCGGGTCCCCGCCTCGGCAAGCAGGTGCAGCAGGCGATCCAGGCCGCGCGGTCGGGCGACTGGTCGCTCGACGGCGAGACCGTCGTCGCAGCCGGCATCGCCCTCGAGCCGCACGAGTACGACCTCGTGCTCGAAGCCGGATCGGGCGACGGCGAGCGCGCCCTCGGCCTGCTCGCCGACGGGGGCTTCGTGATCCTCGACACCACCACGACGCCCGAGCTCGAGGCCGAGGGCCTCGCGCGCGACGTCGTGCGAGCCGTGCAGGAGGCCCGCAAGGCCGCCGGCCTCGAGGTCGGCGACCGGATCGCCCTCACCCTCACGCTCGACCCCGTCGGCGCGCGCGCCGCCGAGACCCACCGCGAGCTCATCGCGGGCGAGACCCTCGCGACCTCGCTCGAGGTGCTCGCCTCGGCCGACCTCGACGGCGAGGCCAAGGCCGTCGGCGACGACTCGCGACTGACCATCGGATTGGAGCCCGCATGACCGGCCCCGACGACCTCGAGGCGCGCGACGCCGCCGACGCGGTGTACGCGTCGCTCATCGCGCGCGTCGGCGAGGGCGCACCGCGCCCCCGGCTCGAGCCCACCCGGCGCACCGTCGAGCTGCTCGGCGACCCGCACCGGTCGGCGCCCGTGATCCACATCACCGGGACCAACGGCAAGACGTCGACGAGTCGCATGATCGAGAGCCTGCTGCGCGCATCCGGCCTGCGCACGGGCCTGCTCACGAGCCCGCACCTCGTGCGGTTCACCGAGCGCATCCGCATCGACGGCGAGTCGATCACCGACGAGGCGGTCGCCCGCAACTGGGAGGAGATCCTCCCGTTCATCGCGATCGTCGACGCGGAGCTCGAACAGGCGGGGGAGCAGCCGCTCACCTACTTCGAGGCGCTCACGGTGCTCGCGTTCGCATGCTTCGCCGACGCGCCCGTCGATGTCGTGGTGCTCGAGGTGGGCATGGGCGGCGAGTGGGACTCCACGAACGTCGCCGACGGCCAGGTCGCGGTCTTCACCCCGATCGCGCTCGACCACCAGGCACGGCTCGGCTCGACCGTCGAGGCGATCGCGCGCACCAAGTCGGGCATCATCAAGCCTGCCGCGTCGGTCGTGACCGCGCGACAGTCCGACGAGGCGCTGCGCGTGCTCGAGGACGCCGCCGAGCTCACCGAGTCGACCCTCGCGGTCGAGGACGACGCCTTCGCGGTGCTCTCGACCGCGGTCGCGATCGGCGGCCAGCTCGTGTCGATCCGCGGGCTCGCGGGGGAGTACCGCGATGTGGTGCTGCCCATGTTCGGAGCCCACCAGGCCGAGAACGCGGCCGTCGCGGTCGCCGCGGTCGAGGCTTTCATCGGCGGCGGTTCGATGCGGCTCGCCGACGAGGTCGTCGAGCGAGGCCTCGGCGAGGCGACCTCGCCCGGGCGCCTGCAGGTCGTCGGCACCGAGCCCACGATCATCGTGGATGCCGCGCACAACCCGCACGGCGCCCGCTCGCTCGTCACCGCCCTCGACGAGGTCTTCGACTTCGACGAGATCGCGGTCGTGTTCGGTGTCGTCGACGACAAGGACGCCGCCGGGATCGCCGGTGAACTCGCCGCGATCTCGGGGCCGTTCATCGTGACCTCACCCGATTCGGAGCGGGCGCTGCCGGCCGACGTGCTCGGCCCGATCGTCGCCGCTCGCGCAGGCGACCGGGTGGTCGTCGTCGACCGGCTCGAGGACGCGCTGGAGCAGGCCCGCGGCTGGGCGGCGGCCGGGCCGAAGCGCGCCGTGCTCGTCACCGGGTCGATCGTGCTCGTCGGCGAGGCGATGGCGTACGCCGAGGACCACGAGTGGGGGAGCGCATGAGCGGCGACGACGTGCAGGGCTTCGACGAGGTGGAGGGCTCCGAGCCCGACGCCTCGGCCGCGCCCGCCCGGCCGCCGCGCTCGATCCGCCAGAGCCTCGCCGCGATCGTGCTCGGCTTCGAGACGATCGTGGTCTTCCTCGCCGCGCTCGTCGTCTGGGGCCTCGCACAGGGCGATGCCGCACTGGGCGTCGAGTCGGCCCTGCCGCCGTGGGTGGCCCTCGTCGCGGGCGGCGTCATCATTCTCGGCCTGATCGCGACGATCGGACTGCTCCGCTTCGACTGGGCGTACACGCTCGGCTGGGTGCTGCAGGTGCTCATCGTCGCCTCGGGCTTCATCAACCCGGCGATGTTCGTCGTCGGGGCGCTCTTCGGCGGCATGTGGTGGTACTGCATGGTCGCCGGGAGCCGGATCGACCGACAGCGCGCGGAATTCACCGCGCCGGGGAAGGAACAGCAATGACCACTGCGATCGAAGAGACCCTCGTGCTCGTGAAGCCCGACGGCGTCGCGCGCAACCTGACCGGCGAGATCCTGCGCCGCATCGAGGCGAAGGGCTACTCGCTCGTCGACATCCGTCTCGTGCAGGCCGACCGCGAACTGCTCGCGAAGCACTACGCCGAGCACGAGGGCAAGCCGTTCTACGAGCCGCTCGTCGAGTTCATGGAGTCGGGTCCGGTCGTCGCGATCCGCGTCGCGGGCAACCGGGTCATCGAGGGCTTCCGCGTGCTCGCGGGTACGACCGACCCGACGACCGCCGCGCCAGGCACGATCCGCGGGGACTTCGGCCGCGACTGGGGGCTCAAGGTGCAGCAGAACCTCGTGCACGGTTCCGACTCGCCCGAGTCGGCCGAGCGCGAGCTCGCGCTCTGGTTCGCCTGACGTTTCGTCGTTCGAGGAGCGGGCGACGCCGGAGCACGCGTATCGAGACCGCCACGCGTGGTCTCGATACGCTCCTTCGTCGCTCCTCGACCGGCCGGATGCTCAGAGATTCTGCAGGTCGATCATGACGCGGGGGATCGCGTTCATCTGAGCCTGAGCGAGCACGATCACGATGGCGTAGCAGACCACCGTGATGAGCGGTACCCACTTCAGCCACGCCCCGGCGAGCCGGCGAACGCGTGCCGAGCCCGGAATATGCCCTTCGCGCAGGTTGTACAGCGTGACCGCCCAGAAGGTCGGGATGGTGACCGCCCACGTGAGCATGCACCAGGGGCAGAGCACGTCGAGCACGTAGATGCTCTGGTAGATGAGCCAGCCGACGAACGCGAGCGCGCCGGCCACGCCGACGTTGAAGCCCACCCAGAACCAGCGGGCGAACGTCGCGCCGGCGAGGATCGCGACGGCGATCGTGATGACGACCGGCCACGCCATGAGCCCGACGAACGGGTTGGGGAAGCCGAACACGGAGCCCTGCCACGACGCGAGGTTCGTGCTGCATCCCACGAGCACGCCCACGTTGCAGTTCGGTACATGACTCGGATCCTCGAGGGTGAGCACCTTCTCGACCGAGAGTTCGAACGCGGCGAGCAGCCCGAGGGCGCCGGCGATGAGCAGGAAGATCGCGAGGGCGAGCGGCCGACGGCGCTCGAGGGTGTCGGGCATGCTCGGATTATGGCACGCCGATTCCCCACGTCGCTGTCAGAGCATGCGATAATCGAGGGAGTCGTCCGGGCCGCGCCCGGCACGGCGCCAATGAAGGCTTTGAGGGTGCGATGCATCCGAGTGGGCGGGAGAAACCCGCAAGACGTGGCGATCACGGCAACCGCCGATCGCAGAATTGATGGTTCAGCGGCACTGCGCGAAGCGCGGGGCCGCTCCAGAGGAGTACGGATCCACGGCGCGGCCGAGGCATCCGGTGTAGGAGTGCACCAGAGATGGTGGAAGGCAACGAGAAGAACAGCAACGAACCCGATTCGCGCGGTGGCGCCCCGAAGCGGCGAGGCGGCCTGTTCGGCGCCCGGCGGTCGCGTCGGGTCACGACGGAGCCGGTCGCCGAGCAGGTGACGGCCGAGGCCGCCCCCGACATCGACGGCGCGACCGAGGCGGCGTCGAGCACGGTTGCGTCGACCGAGTCCGCGGTCCCCGCCGAGGCCGAGCAGACGGCCGGCCTCGAGGCGACCGACGCCGCGGCACCGGTCGTCGAGGAGCCCGCGGCCGAGGCGTCCCCGTCCGAGCCCGCAGCGTCGCCGATCCCCGCGACGCTCACGACGACGTCGCTCATCTTCCACGCGCCGCCCGTGTTCGAGGTGCCCGAACGCGACGAGCCGCAGACGGAGGACGGCTCGAGCGTCCGCCGTCGTACCCGTCGCCGTTCGGGCGAAGAGGGCCGGCCGACCGGCGACGAGCCCGCGAACACCGTCGTCAAGGTGCGCAAGCCCCGCGAGCCCGAACTCATCACCGAGCCCCAGAAGGTCAAGGGCTCCACCCGGCTCGAGGCGAAGAAGCAGCGTCGCCGCGACGGCCGCGACGCCGGCCGCCGTCGCGCGGTCATCACCGAGGCCGAGTTCCTCGCCCGCCGCGAGTCGGTCGACCGCTCGATGGTCGTCCGCGAGAAGGGCGGCCGCATCCAGATCGGCGTCCTGGAGGACGGCGTGCTCGTCGAGCACTACGTCGCCCGCAACCAGGACGCATCCCTCATCGGGAATGTGTACCTCGGTCGGGTGCAGAACGTGCTGCCCAGCATGGAGGCCGCCTTCGTCGACATCGGCCGAGGCCGCAACGCCGTGCTCTACTCGGGCGAGGTCGACTGGGAGGCGGCCGCCGAGAACGGCGAGAAGAACCAGCCGCGTCGCATCGAGCTCGCGCTCAAGCCCGGCGACCGCGTGCTCGTCCAGGTCACGAAGGACCCGGTGGGCCACAAGGGCGCCCGCCTGACGAGCCAGGTGTCGCTGCCGGGCCGCTATCTCGTCTACGTGCCGAACGGCTCGATGAACGGCATCAGCCGCAAGCTCCCCGACACCGAGCGCGCGCGCCTCAAGAAGATCCTGAAAGAGGTGCTGCCCGAGAACCAGGGCGTCATCGTGCGCACCGCGGCCGAGGGTGCCACCGAAGAGCAGCTCACCCTCGATGTCAATCGCTTGATCGCCCAGTGGGCCGACATCCAGCAGACGCTCGAGAAGGTGCAGGCGCCCGCGCTCCTGCACTCCGAGCCCGACCTGCTCATCAAGATCGTCCGCGATGTCTTCAACGAGGACTTCCAGAAGCTCATCATCGAGGGCGACGCCGCGCGCCAGACGATCGAGCGGTACCTGCGCGCCGTCGCACCCGACCTGCTCGAGCGCGTCGAGGCGTACGCGGGCGACCGCGATTCGTTCGACGAGTTCCGCATCAGCGAGCAGATCGAGAAGGCGCTCGACCGCAAGGTCTGGCTGCCGTCGGGCGGCTCGCTCATCATCGACCGCACCGAGGCGATGACCGTCGTCGACGTCAACACCGGCAAGTTCGTCGGCTCGGGTGGAAACCTCGAAGAGACGGTCACGAAGAACAACCTCGAGGCGGCTGAAGAGATCGTCCGCCAGCTTCGCCTGCGCGACATCGGCGGCATCATCGTCGTCGACTTCATCGACATGGTGCTCGAGTCGAACCGCGACCTCGTGCTGCGACGCCTCGTGGAGTGCCTCTCGCGCGACCGCACGAAGCACCAGGTCGCCGAGGTCACCTCGCTCGGGCTCGTGCAGATGACTCGAAAGAAGCTCGGCCTCGGACTCCTCGAGTCGTTCAGCGAGCCGTGCGAGGTGTGCGCCGGCCGCGGCATCATCGTGCACCACGAGCCGATCCTGAAGCACCGCGCTCCGCAGCAGCCCGAGCGTCGTCGCAACCGGGGCGGGGGCGGCCAGTCGCAGCCGCAGCCGGCTGCGACGACCACAGCGCCGCACGCCGGCACGCATGCGATCACCGACGACGCGAAGCACGCGCTCGCCCAGATCGCGGCGTCGACGATTCCGCACACCGACGCGAAGGACGAGGAGTCCGTCGCGGAGGTTCCCGCCGAGGCTCCCTCGACGGCGCAGCCGGCCGCCGACGTCCCGACCGGTCGTCGGCGCGGCCGCCACCGTCGCGTCTCGCAGGAGGCCGGTCGGCCCGACACGGAGGCCGCGACGACGTCGGTCGCCGAGTCGGCGCCGACGACCCCGGCGACCGACGAGGCCGAGCCGGTGCTCCCGATCATCGACCTGCCCGTTCCGGCCGCCGATCGCAAGCGCCCGGTGCCGACCGCCGAGGCCGAGGTGCTCCTCGACTCGGTGCTCGACGCGCTGCCCGCGCCCAAGAAGGCGGGGGAGGGCCGGGCGCGCAGCCGCCGGGTCTCGACCGCGGCGCTCAGCACGGGCGGCTCGATCCCCGTGATCACCCGGCGTGACGGAGACGTCGACGCCGAGGCATCCGACGGCTCAGAATGACGTGCGGCCCGCGCGGTCGCGTCGCTCGCGCGGCGTGACCCGCAGGCCGCTCCCGCGCAGGCGACGTACGAGTTCGCGCGGGCTCACCGGCTCGGCTCCGGCCGCCACGAGCTCGTCGTACCGCTCGACGGGCACGTCGTAGTGGTCGAGGTCGAACGCACGCGGCGGCAGGTCGACCCGGCGGGCGAACGCCTGCAGCTCCTCGATCGACTCGTCGCTCACGAGGTGCGCCCATACCGTGCCGTGCTTCGGCCAGAGCGGCGTGTCGATGAGGACGGTCATGAGGGGATGCTACGCGCAACGCCGCGCGACGCGCCGTCGGCGCGCGTTTGACCCCCTCCGGGTCATCCGGTAAACTCGACCGTTGGTGCCGCTGCTTATCCCAGTGCGCGCCACTTCGCGGTTCACTCCGCAAGCAGGTCATTCTGCACGCAGGACAACCCGCACAGTGTTTTCTCGCAGTCACCACCCTTCTTCCCGCTGGGGCGACCGCGCAGTGACAATCCCTTCAGGCAGACGGGGCCGAGAGGCCCCCCAGAGATAGGTACGAGTAGTGGTTTACGCAGTAGTGCGCGCCGGCGGTCGGCAGGAGAAGGTCGAAGTCGGCACCATCGTGACGATGGACCGCATCAAGGCTGACAAGGACGGCAACGTCCAGCTCACCCCGGTGCTCCTCGTCGACGGTGACAAGATCACCTCCGACGCCAAGTCGCTCGCGAAGGTCACCGTCACGGCCGAGGTCCTGGGCGACCTCCGCGGCCCGAAGATCGTGATCCAGAAGTTCAAGAACAAGACCGGCTACAAGAAGCGCCAGGGCCACCGCCAGGAGCTCACGCGCGTCAAGGTCACCGGCATCAAGTAACCGCCGCGGCGTCCAAGGAGAATCAGACATGGCACACAAAAAGGGAGCGAGCTCCACTCGCAACGGTCGTGACTCGAACGCGCAGCGCCTCGGCGTGAAGCGCTTCGGCGGCCAGGTCGTCGGCGCCGGCGAGATCATCGTCCGCCAGCGCGGCACCCACTTCCACCCGGGTGCGGGCGTCGGTCGCGGTGGCGACGACACCCTGTTCGCGCTCGAGGCCGGCGCGGTGCAGTTCGGCAACAAGGGCGGCCGCAAGGTCGTCAACATCGTGGCGGTCGGCGAATAGCCGACCGACGACGGTCTTCGTGAGGGCGGGCTTCGGCTCGCCCTCACGCGTTTCATCACCCGGTTCAACGCTCAGGAGGGGTTCGGCATGGTCAGCTTCGTCGACGAGGTGACGCTGTATCTGCGCGCCGGACATGGCGGTAACGGCTGCGTCTCGGTACGCCGTGAGAAGTTCAAGCCGCTCGCCGGCCCCGATGGCGGCAACGGCGGGCACGGCGGCGACATCGTGCTCGTCGCCGACCCGCAGGTGACGACGCTGCTCGCGTACCACGGTCGTCCGCACCGCTCGTCGGCGAACGGGCAGCCCGGCCAGGGCGACAACCGATCGGGTGCCGCCGGCGAGGACCTCGAGCTGCCGGTGCCCGTCGGCACCGTGGTGAAGGACGAGGAGGGCAACGAACTCGCCGACCTCGCCGAGCCCGGGCTCCGCTTCGTCGCGGCCGCCGGCGGCCTCGGCGGCCTGGGCAACGCGGCACTCGCGAGCACGAAGCGCAAGGCACCCGGCTTCGCCCTGCTCGGCACGGACGGCGACGAGCACGAGATCCGCCTCGAGCTGAAGACCATCGCCGACGTCGCCCTCGTCGGCTTCCCGAGCGCCGGCAAGTCGAGCCTCATCGCAGCCCTCTCGGCCGCTCGTCCGAAGATCGCCGACTACCCGTTCACGACGCTGCATCCGAACCTCGGGGTCGTGCAGGCGGGCGATCACCGCTTCACCGTCGCCGACGTGCCCGGGCTCATCGAGGGCGCGAGCGAGGGCAAGGGACTCGGGCTCGAGTTCCTGCGGCATGTCGAGCGGTGCGCGGCGCTCCTGCACGTGATCGACTGCGCGACCCTCGAGCCGGGTCGCGACCCGATCAGCGACCTCGACGTGATCCTCGCCGAGCTCGCCGCGTACCCGGTGCCCGAGGGCCAGATCCCGCTGCTCGAGCGGCCGCAGCTCGTCGCCCTCAACAAGGTCGACGTGCCCGAGGCCCGCGAGCTGGCCGACTTCGTGCGGCCCGAACTCGAGACGCGGGGGTACCGGGTGTTCGAGATCTCGACGGTGAGTCACGAGGGGCTCCGCCAGCTCGGGTTCGCCCTCGGCGAGCTCGTGGACCGCGCCCGTGCCGAGGCCGCGGCCGCACCCGAGCCCGAGCGCATCGTCATGCGTCCCAGGGCGGTCGACGAGGTCGGATTCACGGTTCGCGCCGAGGGCGGCAGCTACGGCACCATCTACCGGATCCTCGGCAAGAAGCCCGAGCGCTGGGTGCAGCAGACCGACTTCGCGAACGACGAGGCCGTGGGCTTCCTCGCCGACCGGCTTGCGAAGCTGGGCGTCGAGGACGAGCTCGTGCGCGCCGGCGCCGTGGCCGGTTCGACCGTCGTCATCGGAAAGGGCCAGGGCGTCGTCTTCGACTGGGAGCCGACACTCACCTCGACCGCCGAACTCATCACCTCGCCGCGCGGCACCGACGTGCGACTCGACGAGAGCCGTCGTGCGACGCGCGCCGAGCGCAAGAGCGACTACCACGAGCGCATGGACGCGAAGGCCGAGGCCCGCGCCGAGCTCGAACGCGAACGCGAAGCCGGCATCTGGGGCGACGAGGGCGACGGCGAGGTCGGCCCCGATGGGGGCGATCGATGACCCTCCGTTCCCATGCAGACATCCCGACCGCGCGTCGGGTCGTCGTGAAGGTCGGCTCGTCGTCGATCAGCGGCGAGAACACCGGGCAGATCGCCCCCCTCGTGGAGGCGCTCGCCGCGGCGCACGCCCGGGGGACCGAGGTCGTGCTCGTGTCGTCGGGCGCGATCGCGACCGGCATGCCCTACCTGCGACTCGACTCGCGACCGAACGACCTCGCGACCCAGCAGGCGGCGGCCTCCGTCGGCCAGAACCTGCTCATGGTGCGCTATCAGGACGCGCTCGACCGCTACGACATCGTGGCGGGTCAGGTGCTGCTCACCGCGGGCGACCTCGAGAACGACACGCCGCGCGTGAATGCCCAGCGGGCGATCGATCGGCTGCTGGCACTGCGCATCATGCCGATCGTGAATGAGAACGACACCGTCGCCACGCACGAGATCCGGTTCGGCGACAACGACCGGCTCGCCGCGCTCGTGGCCGAGCTGATCGGTGCCGACCTGCTCGTGCTCCTCTCCGATGTCGACGCCCTGTACACGAAGCCGCCGCACCTGCCGGGTGCGGAGCGCATCGACCGGGTCGCGTTCGGCGACGGACTCGAGGGCGTCGAGATCGGCTCGATCGGCCGCGCGGGCGTCGGCACCGGCGGCGCCGAGACGAAGGTCTCGGCCGCGCGCGTCGCCGCCGAGGCGGGTGCTGCCGTGCTCATCACGGCGACCCCGCTCGTCGCCGAGGCGCTCTCGGGCGCCGACGTCGGCACGTGGTTCGAACCAGCCCGCTGACCGTCCGCATGCGGCCCCGTCATACGACGCCCCGCTCGCCTCGCCTCGCCTAGGCTGGGACCATGGCGAATCCCGACCTCGATCCCGACGTGCTCGACGAGCGGCTCGCCGCCGCGAAGACCGCTTCGCTTCGGCTCGCCCGGGCCTCGACTGCCGAGAAGGACGCCGCCCTCGCCGAGGTCGCCGGGATCCTGCGCGAGCGCGCCGCCGACATCGTCGCGGCCAACGCCCTCGACCTCGCGGCCGGTCGCGAGGAGGGCCTCTCGACGGGCCTGCTCGACCGGCTCGCCCTCGACGTTCGCCGGGTGAACGCCCTCGCCGACGCGGTGCTCGAGGTGATCGCACTGACCGATCCGATCGGCGAGACGGTCAGCGGCCGATCGCTGCCGAGCGGCGTGCGCATCGACCAGGTGCGGGTGCCCCTCGGCGTCGTCGGCGCGATCTACGAGGCCAGGCCGAACGTGACGATCGACATCGCGGTGCTCGCGCTCAAGAGCGGCAACGCCGTCGTGCTGCGCGGCGGCAGCGCGGCCGAGCAGACGAACGCGGTGCTCGTCGAGGTGCTGCGCGCCGCGCTCGAGCGCACCGGCCTCCCGGGCGACGCCGTGCAGACGGTCGACGACTTCGGGCGCGTCGGCGCACGGCACCTCATGCAGGCACGCGAATACGTCGACGTGCTGATCCCGCGGGGGAGCGCCGGGCTCATCCGCGCCGTCGTCGACGAGGCGCGCGTGCCCGTCATCGAGACGGGCGCGGGTGTCGTGCACATGTTCCTCGACGAGAGCGCGCCCGAGTCGTGGGCCGTCGAGCTCGTGCACAACGCGAAGGTGCAGCGGCCGAGCGTCTGCAACGCGCTCGAGACCCTGCTCGTCCACCGCGACGCCGCCGAGCGGCTCCTGCCCGCCGTCATCGACCGCCTCGAGGCATCCGGGGTGACCGTGCACGCCGACGAACGCGTGCGGGCGATCCGGCCCGAGACGGTGCCGGTGACCGACGACGACTGGGCGACCGAGCACATGAGTCTCGACCTCTCGGTCGGTGTCGTCGACTCCCTCGACGACGCACTCGCCCACATCCGCCGGTACTCGACGAAGCACACCGAGGCCATCGTGACGAACGACCTCGGCAACGCCGAGCGCTTCCTCAACGAGGTCGACGCCGCGGCCGTGATGGTGAACGCCTCCACGCGCTTCACCGACGGCGCGGAGTTCGGCTTCGGCGCCGAGGTCGGCATCTCGACGCAGAAGCTCCACGCACGCGGCCCGATGGGCCTGCCGCAGCTCACGAGCACGAAGTGGATCGTGCGCGGCGCAGGCCACGTGCGCGCCTGAGCGCGCCGCACCGCTCGACCTCGCTAGACTGGCGGGAGCGTTACCCGCAGGATTCGAAAGGAACGGCCGAATGAGCCTCACCACCGCAGCGTTGACCGGAACGGTGCTCACCGAGACGGTGCACGCGCGAGAGCTGCCGGTCGAGTCCTGGGTGTACGGGCTCATCGCCCTCATCATCTTCGCCATCCTGGGGTTCGTCGCCGCGTCGTACCGCGACGTCGCCAACCGCCATCGCGCCAAGGCCGAGGCGTACGCCGCCCGTCACTCGGGCGACGCGCACGGGCACGGTCACTGAGGCGAGTGGTCGCCCGGTGACGGTGCCGGGCCGCCGATCCCGCGTCGGGATCATGGGCGGCACGTTCGATCCGATCCACCACGGCCACCTCGTGGCCGCGAGCGAGGTCGCGCAGTCGCACGACCTCGACGAGGTGATCTTCGTGCCGACCGGCCAGCCGAGCTACAAGACGGTCGTGACCCCGGCGGAGCACCGCTACCTCATGACCGTCATCGCCACCGCGTCGAACCCCCGCTTCACGGTGAGCCGGGTCGACATCGACCGGCAGAAGGCGACGTTCACGATCGACACCCTCCGCGACATCCGTCGCGAGCGACCCGACGCCGACCTGTTCTTCATCACCGGCGCCGATGCCATCGCCCAGATCCTCTCGTGGAAGGATGTCGACGAGCTCTGGGAGCTGGCCCACTTCGTTGCTGTGAGTCGCCCGGGACATGTCCTGAGCGTTTCGGGTTTGCCGGAGCAAGACGTAAGCTTGCTTGAAGTTCCGGCTCTGGCGATTTCGTCGACCGATTGCCGGAGCAGGGTGCGCCGGGGTTTCCCGGTGTGGTACTTGGTCCCCGATGGGGTCGTCCAGTACATCTCCAAGCACCATCTCTACCGGAGTGTCGAATGACGTCGTCGAACGAACCGCCGCTCACGCGCCGTGAGTTGCGGGAACGAGAGCGCCTGCGCGAACAGCAGGCAGCTTCGACGACCCCCGACGCTCCTGCACAGCCGTTCGCCGCACCGCAGCCGCCCCCCGCTGCACCCCAGGCGCCGATTCCCGCACCGCAGCCGGCGGTCGCACCGGCATCCGCACCGCAGCCGGTGAATCCTCAGTTCGCGGCCCCCGTGGCCGCCGCCGCCCAGGCCGCGCCGAGCCCGAGCTACGCCCCGCCTCGTCCGGCGGGCGGATTCGATGCGGTCATCGCCGCACCGCAGGCGCCGACCCCGACGCAACTGCCGCAGCAGAGCCCGTTCGCGCCGCGTCCGAGCGCTCCCGTTCCGGCGCAGCCCGCCGTACCGCCCCAGCCGCAGGCTCCTGCGCAGCAGCAGGCGGCGCCGATGCCAGCGGTTCCGGCGCCGGCGATTCCCGTGCCGGCCGAGCCCGCCCAGGCGGCCGTGCCCGCCCCCGGGCAGACGCCCGAGCGCACCCTGACGCGACGCGAGCTCCGCGCGATGCTCGAGGGCACCGCGCTCGACGACTTCGACGACGAGTTCGACGACGCCGCGCCGCCTGCTGCCGCAGCGCCGGTCGCGTCGGCCGCACCCCAGATCGTGAACCCGCAGACCGGGCAGCCGTTCGCCGCTCCCGCATCCGCCGCGCCGCGGCCGCAGCCGGCCCCGACGCAGCTGCCTGCCGCCCAGCCCGCTGCGCCGGCAGCACCGGCCCACTGGACCTCGCAGCTCGACGTGCCCGACGACCAGCCGTCCGGCCCGTTCGACCAGCTCCTCTCGCGCGGTTCGCTGAGTCACGGCGTGCCCACGACGACGAACGCGCTCATCCTGCCGTCCCTGCCTGACCAGGGCGCCTTCGGCGACACGCTCGCGCAGACCGGCGAGGTCATGGCGACCGGCTCGATCGACCTTCCCCGCAGCTACGGCGCGACCGGCGTGCACCCGAGCCAGATCGACTCGTCCGACGTCGACCGGCTGTTCGACAGCATCGAGGAGGTCGGCACCGGCGTCGCGCCGGTGGCTGCGACGAGCGCCATCAGCACGCAAGGCGCGGCGCGCACGATGATGGCCCCGCCGAAGAAGGAGGGCATGAACGTGCCCCTCGTGCTCGCAGTGACCGCCGGAGTACTCGCACTCGGCGTCGTCGGCACCCTCGTCATCGGCGCCATGTCGGGCCTGTTCTGATCCCCGGCGCCAACGCCGACCGTCTACCCGGAAGTGAGCGAATGACCGCATCCTCTGAAGCCCTCGACTCCCTGGCCCGTGCGGTGCGCGCGGCCGACGCGAAGGGCGGCGAAGATCTGGTCGCATTGGATGTCTCGGGGCCGCTCCCGTTCGCCGACGTATTCCTGCTCGTCACCGGCAACTCCGAGCGCAACGTGGTGGCGATCGCCGACGCCATCGAAGAGGTCCTCGGCCGTGCCAGTCGCCGTGAGGGCCACGACGCGGGCCGTTGGGTGCTGCTCGACTTCGGTGACCTCGTCGTGCATGTGTTCCACCGCGAGGAGCGCATGTACTACGGTCTCGAACGCCTCTGGAACGACTGCCCGGCGCTTCCCGTCGAGCCGCTGCTCACGGCGAAATCCTGATCGCGGCGCGAATCGCCCGGGGTGCACCGCTCGATTTCGCACGGCGGCATCGCCTGGTGTAAGCTCGTCTCGTTGCCCGCGAGAGCGGGAAGCACCGAAACGGGTTCATCCCGAACGGGTCTGTGGCGCAGCTGGTAGCGCACCTGCATGGCATGCAGGGGGTCAGGGGTTCGAGTCCCCTCAGATCCACCAAGAACCCCTGACGAATCGCAAGATTTGTCAGGGGTTTTCTCGTTGAACAGGGCGAGAAGAGGGTCGTTGGGGCCTTTTTGGGGCCTTTTTCGATTCGGGGGACTGGCTTCCACAGGATTCCACATGTGAAGTCCCCGGACAGCAAGCATTTCGGCGTGATGCGCACTCCTGAGGAGTATGACCACATCAACCGATCACACCGTTCCGGCGGCCCGGTTCGTCGACGAGCTCGGGGACTATCTGAGCGTCGACGAACTGGCGCAGTACTTGCAACTCTCCAAAGAGACGATCTACCACTGGCGTCTCGAAGGAACCGGCCCGAAGGCCACCAAGCTCGGCAAGCATCTGCGATACAGCCGCGAGAACGTTCAGGCCTGGTTGCAGGTCCGAACGGACCGACGGTGACGATGGTGATGGCTTCCTACCCTGCGAATACAGAGGGTGAGCATGATGCCACGCAGAAGAATGGAACCCGGCTCACGCGGGGAGATCACGTACCATGACCTGCCCGACGGTCGAGTTCGTGGCACCGTCGTCTTCCGTCGCATCGATGGGAGCTACGGCAAGGTCCGCACCCGCGCGACATCTCGGGCGCGAGCACGTCGCACGCTGGTCGCAGCGGTCGGCGATCAGTACGAAGCGGCCTACGGGGCGAATGACGGTCTCACGCCGGAGTCGCTCTTCATCGAGCTCACGCACGAGTACATGCAGCACGTCGCGTTCACCGGGGAACAGCGAGACACGACACGGCACGAGAACTCCCGCCTGATTGAGAAGAAGATCGCACCGCTGATGGGATCGCTCGCCCTACGGGAGGTCAAGGCGAGCACAGTTCTCCGGTCTACAAGGCAAACCATCGGCGCACGCCTCGACAAGCCGACACATGCAAGGCGCTGATCAGCCAGATCTGCTCGTATGCCGTGATGAATGACCTCATGGTCGCCAGTCCGGCGTGGGAGGTGAAGAGCGCTAAGTGGCGCCCGAAGCCCATCTACGCTCCCGACGCGGTGGAGTTGCAGAGTTTCCGGGCGATCATTCGCGACTACCAGAACCGCGCGGATCGGATGGGACCGCGGCCATCCGATCTGCTCGGCGATGTCGTGGATCTGATCCTCGCCACCGGCGCCCGCGTGAGCGAGGCAGTCCGACTCAAGTGGCAATTCGTGGATCTCGACTCGGACCGGCCGAGCATCACGATCGCCGGGAAGGTCGTTGACTCCAAAGGCCTGCCCAAGCGCTATGAGGACTATCTGAAGACGGAGTCTGGATGACGGCGCATCTCAGTTCCGGACGAACTCCTACCGATGCTCCGCCGTCGCAAGATCGCATCGGGCGACAACGAGTTCGTCTTCCAAACCCGCACCGGGGCACCCAGCGGAACCAAGATGTGCACCGTTCCCTGCGGCGCGTCCGGGAATGGGCTGGGCTCGACGAGGCACTCGTGCCGCACGCGCTCCGCAAGTCCGCGGTGACCGCGGTTGCAGACGCACTCGGCATCGAAGGGGCCGCCCGGTTCGCCGGCCACAAACGGTCTAGGGTGACCGAGTAGTACTACGAAAAGCGCGCCGTTCAGGCTCCGGACACCTCGATAGTGCTCGGCAACCTTCAGCGATCTCGGCCTGTGGGACACGCAACCACGGCACCCGGCGAACGGGCGCCGTGGCCGCGTACTCATCTGCAATCGCGACTCACTCGCTCACACGAACGATCTCGGGCAGGCGCCACGTGTTGTCAAACCATGACTCGAGCGGGCCGTAGAGGCGCAGCAGGGGCCACCACGACTTGCCAGGCAGCGTAGGGATCCAATTGGACTCCTTGCCATCGGGGGCGGTCGGCGCGAACCACAGGACGTACGAACCGTCGGCTTCGGCCTGGAGGCCTTCGCCGAGGCTCGACAGAGCTGGGTAGAGCGTCGACTGCAACAGCGACCGGGTCTGGGTGTCATAGAGGTCGAACGCCCAGAAGTTCTTCGCCGGCGGGTTCGGAGGGATCGTCAGCGAGTACGTGGCGGCTCCATCGAGCAGCGCGCCGTCGGCGTCCTGCGCGGTGTAGATGTAGGCCGAGCCGGCACCAACCTGCGCGTGCGCCATCGCCGGCGTGATGACGGTCGCCGCGTAGTGGAACAGCGTGCGGGCGTCGAGATTGCGCGCACCGTCGCTCAGGAACTCGTAGCTGCCGCCGACGAACCCCTCCTTCCACGAGGATCCGTCCCAGCGGTACGACTCCGGGTTGCGAGGCCGGTAGAGGTTGGCGCGCGCCATCCCGGCACCAATGCGGGCGGCGGCGTCGAGCACGCCGCGCCGATGCTCATCGGGCGCGAAGGGCTTCCCGTGTGCGATGCCGAGGGCGGCCAGCGTCCCCGCGCGCTCGGGGTCGAGTGCCGCGGTGGGTTCTTCGGCGACGATCTCGGCGACCTCTTCGAAGAACGAGAAGTCGTTCGAGTGGATCGTGTTGAACACCTGGTCGGCGATGTTCACGAAGGTGTTCTCCGGCGGAGCGGCGGCATCGCTCAGTCGATAGATGCGGGACTGCTTGATGGCGGGCACCCCGCGCAGGGCGCGGATCACCACGAAGTTCGTGAACGTCGGGCTTTCGTAGGTGAAGTACCCGTCGGGCCGCTCGCCGTCGTATCCCGGAGGGAGGAAGAGGTACTTGCCGCCGGCGCCCTTGTCGGGGCCCGCGATTCCCATGTCGGCGACGTACCGGAACCAGAAGTCGTCGACGACGCCGAGCGCCTGCGGGGGTGCCTCGATGACCGTTGGACCCCACGCCCGCAGGTCAAGGAACGCAACTCCGTAGGTGGTCTCGGTGTTCGGCGTGAGCCACAGCGCACCAGAGTTGCACTTCGGATCGGTGAATGCGATCTTGTCGGGCGAGTCGACGCCGGCGACGCGCAGCCCGTGCCGCATGGCGACAAGCGACGCACCCGGGATCGTGTCGAGGAAAGCTGTGATGCCGCGGACGAGGTCGAGCCCGTCGAAGATGGTCTGAACCGATTCGGGCGTAGGCACGCCGTCGAAGAACTCGAAGTCACCGAACGGCGTCGACAAGCGGTCGGGCGTCGAAAGGCGCGTCACCTCCTCGGCCAACTGATCCCTCGTCAGCCCCGTCCTGGTGCTTGCTTCGATCGACATGCGCATTCCCCCTCGCTGGTCACGTCCCGTCATCATGACACCGGGCCCATGATGGTGCATCACCAAGATCGCACGACGGAGTCGGTGACTGCCGTCGGCCCGCTCGCCAAGAATCCGAGATCGATCGTCGGTGCGGGGATTTGCGGGTCGACATAGGGTCTGGTGAGGCACGGCGCATCGGCTCGCGAATCACCTTCAGTTTCCGCGGAGTGGGCCCGCGGGGGTGAATGAATGGCTGATCGAGCGGGCCCCGCTCGCTTCGAGAGTCCGTGGTCGATGCCTCGCTTGCGGCATGGGCTTGTGACGCCGGAGCTTGTCTCCGGCATGGTGCTCGTCAGCGTCGTCATCGCGGTGTCGGACGACAGTGGGCGTTCGTTGAACACTATGGGCGTCACCATCGTCAGCATGCTCGTCCTTTGGCTCTCGCAGATGTATATCGTTGCCATCGCCGTCCAGGGAGCTCGCGCGGAGGGTGAGCCGATCCGTGTGCGGGAGTCCATCCGGTTCGCATTTGGGCGATCGATTGGGTTGCTGTACGCGACGGTCCCGCCGTTGATCTCGCTCGCCCTCGGGGCTCTCGGAGTGTGCTGGGAGTGGAGGTCGCATCTTTGTCCACCCTCTGAATGGGTGTTCTCGTTCTGGCCATTCTCAGGTGGATCGCGTTCGCCAGCCGACGGGTCGTCTGGTACTGGCGATGGGCGGTGCGTGTGCCACCGCTGCGCTCGGGCTGCTGATCATTCTGTTGAGGATCTTCCTCAAGTGATCAGCGACCGCAACCGAGTGTCGGCAGGACGTCCGCATTCCGAACTGATCAAGCCCGAGGAGCGGCGCACAATTGCATGGACGTCGCGGCGGTGCGCATTGGGCGTGTATGCGCCCAACCTCAGAGCGCGGCGAGAAGCGCTTCGGCGGCCGCGCGGGAGCGCGCGGCGCGCGTGGGGTCGGCGTCGAAATCGCCGAGAAACACCGAGCCGAGTGCGCAGGTCAACACGCCGTACGCCGCGGTCGTGCAGGTATCCGGCGATGCATCGGGATGGTCTGAGGCGACGAGGTCGGCGAGCTGCACCCGCGTGGCTGTATAGGCGCTGGTGAGCACCTGCGCGATTTCGGGGTCCGTGCGTGAGAGCTGTACGAACCCCAGCACGACCGCGTTCTCGCGGTCGGGTGAGTTGAACGCCGGGCCGAAGAGGTAGTCGAGCGCCGACTCGAGGTCGGACGTGCCGGCGGGCAGTATCGTGCCGACCTCGCCGGTCTGGTCGGCGAAGAGTGCGGTCGCTGTGTCGAGCAGGAGCTTGTCGCGGTTGCCGACGAAGTGGCGCACGTGGCCGCGCGACATGCCGGTCGCGGTGGCGATGCGGTCGAGCGTCGTGCCGTGGATGCCGTGCTCGGCGATGGTCGCCATGGTCGCGTCGAGGATCTGCTCGCGGCGCTCGGCGGCGACGGAGGGTCGTGCCATCGGCGGGTTTCTCCTCTCCTGCGATGCGGATGCCTCGCACTCGACTCTGCCGAGTGTAGCGGTTCTGCGATTCTTGTCTAGTCAGACTTGACTATTTAGACCCACGTCCGTAACGTGACCGTCACCGCGTCGCAGGACGCCCCGTCTCGAAGGAGTGACATGCCCGACATCCAGCGCATCCCCCCGGCGCCCGAGAGCCCGCTCTCGGTCCCCGCCCGGATCCGAATGCGCGACGGGGTGCTGCTCGCCGGCGACGTCTACCTTCCCGGCGCACCCGATGCCGCCGACACTGCACCCGGCGACACCATCCTGATCCGACTGCCGTACGACAAGTCCGGCGTCTACTGCTTCATCCCGCAGGTCGCCGAGTACCTCACCGGACACGGCTACCGGGTCGTCGCGCAGGACGTGCGCGGCAAGTTCCGGTCCGAGGGCGATGCGCTGCTCTTCGTGAACGAGGTCGACGACGGCTACGACACGATCGAGTGGATCACCTGTCAGCCGTGGTCGAACGGCCGCGTCGCGATGTGGGGCGACAGCTACTACGGCTACACGCAGTGGGCCGCCGCCGCGAGCGGGCACCCGGCGCTCAAGGCCATCGCCCCGCGCGTCACGGGCACCGGCCTTGGCGAGCCCGTGCACCGCGACCCCTCGCGACGCACGCGCGCGGTCGAGTGGGGGGTCACCTACATGTACCCGCTCACGCAGTTCTTCGACAACGACATGCTGCAGTGGGAGCCCGACTGGTCGCGCCGCGACTTCGCCGCCCAGGCCGAGGAGTTCATGAGCCAGGTCGGCGCGCGCGGGCTGAGCTACGACCAGTGGTACCCGAACCCCGTCCTGCTCAGGCGCTTCCCGAACGGCGACCCGTTCGCCGGGCGCTCGGTGCCCTCGCTGCACACGATCGGCTGGTGGGACAACTGCGCACCGCTCTCGTGGGCCGACGTCGAGCGGATCTCGCAGCGCCCGAACTGGGACGCGCACCACTACCTGCGCATCGAGTCGATCGACCACGAGAGCTACCAGCTGCACGAGGCCGACGGCGACCGGGTCGCCGATCGCAGCGACGCGCAGATCCGCGACCTGCTGCCGCGCACGCTCGACCCTGCGCTCGCGTTCTTCGAGGTCTTCGTGCGCGGCAACGGGGCGGCGGCCGAGCTGCCGCGTGTGACCTGGAGCCTCGCGGGCACCGGGGAGATGCGCGAGAGCCCGGTCTGGCCGCCCGAGGGTGCGCGTCGCGTCAGCCGGTACGCGACGGGCGACGGATGCCTCGCCGCCGCGCCCGCCCCGACCGAGTCGGTGCTCAGGTGGACTCACGACCCGGACGACCTCGTGCCCTCGAGTGTGCCCGATGCGTTCTCGTTCCTGCTCTTCGCCCCCGACGAGGCGGAGCTCGGCGACCGCGCCGACGTGCTGCGTTTCGAGTCGGACGAGGCCGTGGCCGACGTCGACCTCGCGGGCCCGGTCTCGGCGCAGCTCCGCATCGCGTCCGACGGCCCCGTCATGGACTGCTTCGTGCGGGTGCTCGACGTCGCACCCGACCGCACCGCGCTCCGCATCGCACGCGGCCAGGTGCAGCTGCTGGAGGCGAACGACGCCGACCCCGCGGTCATCGAGATCGACCTCGGCCAGGTCGGGTACCGGCTGCGGGCGGGGCACCGGTTACGTGTTCACGTCTCGAGCAGCGACTACCCCGAGTTCCTGCCGCAGACCGGCACGGGTGCCGATCCGTGGACGTGGGGGGCGACCCGCCCGAACACCCAGTCGCTCGTCGTCGGCGGAGCCGACGGATTCCAACTGCACTTCACCGTCCTCGAAGGAGAACTGCCGTGAACCCCATCGCTCCCACGTCGTGGCCGAACCTCGAGTACGTCTTCGAGATCCGCGCCACGATCGACCCCGACTTCCACATCGGCCGCGGCCCCGACGAGCAGCTCTCCTTCACGCCCGTCTCGGGCGGCAGCGTCACCGGGCCGCGGCTGAACGGCGAGGTGCTCGCCGGTGGCGGCGACTGGGCGGTCGAACGATTCGGCACCGCCCAGCTCGAGGCCCGCTACCTGATCCGCGCCGACGACGGCGCGGTGATCGACATCCTCAACCGCGGGTACTTCCGGGCGACCCCCGAGGTGCTCGAGCGGATGGACCGTGGCGAGCACGTGCCCGAGGACGACCCGGGCCTCTACTTCCGCACGGCGCCGGTCTTCCAGACCGACGCGCCCCAGCACCGCTGGCTCGCCGAGCACCAGTTCGTCGGCCTCGCCCGCGACGAGGACGGCCAGGTCTGCATCCGCGTCTTCCTGCTCGCCTGAACACCGGCGGCGTCATCCCCATCACCCTCGCACCACCGACCGAACGGACCCCACCATGAACGGACCCCGACTCGCGGCAGGCGCCGTCGCCTGCGCCGCGTTGCTCGCCCTGACCGCGTGCACCCCGCGTGACGGCGCCGATGTCGACGGAGACCCCGGCGAGCTGACGATCGTCGACTCGCTGCCCGCCGGCACGAAGGCCGTCGACGAGGTCACGTGGGCGATCGCCGAGGGCGAGCCCGCCACCCTGAACCCGGCCGCCTCGGCGAACCTGATCATCCCCAACCTGTGCGACAACCTGCTCTCGCTGCAGCCCGACTTCTCGATCGAGCCCGGCATCGCGACGAGCGCCGAGTTCGTCGACCCCGTGACCTTCGTCATCGAGTTGCGCGACGACGTGACCTTCTGGGACGGCAGCCCCGTGACGGCCGACGACGTGGTCTACAGCCTCCAGCAGGGCATGAACCCCGAGTCGCAGTGGTACGGCGCCTTCGCGCTCGTCGTGCCCGATCCCGCCACGGGCATCGTCGCGACCGGCCCGAACGAGGTCACCGTGCACTTCGTCGCCCCCGACTCGACCTTCCGCGACGCGCTCGCCGGCCAGGGCGGCGCCGTCATGCAGCGGGCGTTCGGCGAGGCGGCGGGCGACGCGCTCGGCACGCCCGACGGCGGCCTCATGTGCACGGGCCCGTACGAGCTCGCCGACGGCGGCTGGAAGCCGGGCAGCGCGATCACGACGACCGCGAACGCGGACTACTGGAACGGCGCGCCGCTCGTGAAGACGCTGACCTACACCTTCGTGAACGAGGGGTCGACGCTCGCGACCGCCCTCACGCAGGGCGAGATCGACGGGGCCATCAACGTCTCGCCGAGCTCGCGCGCGGTCTTCGAGGGCGACGGCGCCGGCACCCTCACGATCGGCCACTCGACCGCGTCGTACAGCTTCGGCCCGACGACCGCCACGGGTCCCGCGGCGAACCCGAAGATCCGCCAGGCGCTGAGTCTCGCCATCGACCGCGACCAGTACCTGCAGACTGTCGTGAACGGCCTCGGCTACGTGCAGAAGACGCTCGTGCCGGAGTTCTCGTTCCAGTCGATGGCGGAGGCCGACGTGTACCAGGCCGGCTACGACGCGCTCGCGGACCCCGAGGTCGACCTCGAGCAGGCGAAGCAGCTCGTCGCCGACAGCGGCGAGGACGTGAGCGAGCCGCTCGTCATCGCCGTGCCCGCGGGCGCCAAGGAGTTCGAGCAGACCGCGACGATCATGCAGGCCGCGGGCGAGAAGATCGGCCTCGACCTCGTGATCGACGAGATGCAGGCCTCCGACTTCGGTGCGCTGTTCTACGACCCGGCCAAGCGCGAGGGCGTCGACTTCGTCGCCACCCAGGGGTACCTCGAGACCCCGGGCGTGCTCGGCTACCCGTCGCTGTTCGTGCTGCCCGCCGAACAGGGCGGCATCTTCAACTGGAGCGGCTACGACGACGGCGAGGTGACTGCGCACATGATGGCCGCGCGCAACGCGACCGACGCGGAGGCGGCCGCGAACGAGTTCGTCGCCGCGCAGGCCGTCTACGCGCCCGACCAGCCGCAGGTCACGCTCGCGGGCACGTACCAGCTCACCTACCTGAACGACGACCTCACGGGCGTCACCACGTCGGTCGCCGCGTACAGCAGCCCCTGGGCGCTGCACCTCGGCGGCCAGTAGGCCGGCCGGCGCTTGCGCATGCGGGGCTGCGTCCGCGAACAGAGCACGAAGAGAGGAACGGCGCGGTGAACACCCTGACACGGATGCTGCTGGGGCGGCTCGGCGGCCTGCTGCTGACGCTCCTCCTCGCGAGCATCGTCATCTACTCGGCGGTGCTGCTCACCGGCGACCCGATCGCGGCGCTCGCCGGGGGCGCGAAGCCGACGCCCGAGCTCATCGCCGAGATCCGGGCCGAGTACCACCTCGACGACCCGGTCTGGCAGCGGTACTGGGAGTGGCTCACGGGGGCGATCCAGGGCGACTTCGGGCGGTCGTTCGTCTACAAGACGGCGGTGACGACGCTCGTGGCGCCGCGGTTCGCCATCACCCTCCAGCTCGTGCTGCTGACGGTCGTGCTGATCCTCGTGTTCGGCGTGGGCTCCGGCATCCTGGCCGCGACCAGGGGCCGCGCGGTCGACCGTGCCGTGGCGACGGCGACGTCGCTGGGAATGGCGCTGCCGACGTTCGTCGTCGCGATCCTGCTCATCTGGATCTTCGCGAAGAGCCTCGGCTGGTTCCCCGTGTACGGCGAGGGCGACGGGGCCTGGGATCGCCTGTGGCACCTCGTGCTGCCCGCGATCTCGCTCGCGGTGCTGTTCATCGCCTACATCAGCCGGGTCACCCGCAGCGCGCTCGTCGCACAGCTCCACTCCGAGCACGTCGACACGGCCAAGGTGCGCGGCATCCCGCGTCGCCGGGTGTTCGGGGCGCACGTCTTCCGCAACGCGTCGCCGCAGATCCTCGCCATCGCCGGCACGACGATCGCGGGCCTTTTCGCGGCGTCGGCGATCGCCGAGGTGGCCTTCGGGCTCGGCGGCATCGGATCGCTCCTCGTGCAGGCGGCGGCCCGCGCCGACCTGCCGGTCGTGCAGATCGTGTCGCTCCTGCTCGTGACGATCTTCGTCGTGCTGAACGCGGCCGCCGACCTCGTCAGCGCGCTCATCGACCCGACGAGCGTCGAAGGAGGTGCCCTCGCATGAGCGTCGCGCAGATCGCACAGGGGGCCGTGCCCGCCGGGGCCCGTCGCGCGGCGAAGCGCGACTGGACGTTCGTCGTCGCGCTCGCCGTGCTCGCGGTCGTCGTCATCGTCGCGGTCGCCGGACCGTGGCTCGCACCCTACGACCCGTACGAGCTCTACGTCGGCCCCGTGAACAGTGCACCGAGCGCCGCGCACCTCTTCGGCGCCGACGACCTCGGCCGCGACATCCTCTCGCGGGTGCTCGTCGGCGCCGGGGCGAGCGTGTTCGCACCCGTCGTCGTGGTGCTGCTCTCGACCCTCCTCGGAGTGGGGCTCGCGCTCGCCGCGGCGTGGTTCGGCGGGTGGGTGTCGGGCGGCATCGCACGACTCGTCGACGTCATCTTCGCGATCCCGGGCCTCGTGATCGCGGTGCTCGCGGTGACGCTGTTCGGCAAGGGGCTCGTCGCCCCGGTCGTCGCGCTCGCGATCGCCTACGTCCCCGTCGTCGGCCGGCTGACCCGTACCGCCGCCTCTCGTGAGCTCGGCAAGCCGTACATCGCGGCGCTCCGGGTGCAGGGCGTCTCGAGTCTCGCGATCTGCTTCCGCCATCTCGTGCCGGCGATGATCCCGATCGTCGCAGCGCAGATGGCGGTGGGCTTCGGGTACGCGATGCTCGACCTCGCCGCGATCTCGTTCCTCGGCCTCGGGCAGCAGCCGCCCGCGCCCGACTGGGGATCGATGATCTCGAGCGGCCAGGCGAGCATCCTCGCGGGCGCCCCCGAGCAGTCCGTCTTCCCGGCGATCCTCGTCGTCGTCACCGTCCTCGCCGTCGGCATCGTCGGCGCGCGCGTCACCGTCTGGGCCGAGGAGAAGGAACGATGAACGCATCCGTGCTCGAGATCGAGGGTCTCGACGTGTTCGCGCCAGGCGCCGACGGGCCCCGTCAGCTCCTCTTCGGCAACACGCTCGCGGTCGGACGCGGCGAGGCGGTCGGCCTCGTCGGCGAATCCGGCTCGGGCAAGACCCTCACCGTGCGCGCCGTCGCGGGCCTCCTGCCCGACGGGTTCACCACGAACGGCACGATCCGCATCGACGGGCGCGACCTGGGGGCGATGAGCGCGCGCGAGCTCCGCGACGTGCGCGCCCGCCGTCTCGGCATGGTGTTCCAGACGCCGCGGGCGCACCTCAACCCGCTCCGCACGATCGGCGACTTCATGACGGAGGCCCTCGTGCACGTCGCCGACGTGAAGCCCGATGCCGCGGCGAAGCGCGCCATGGACCTGCTCGACGAGGTCGGCATCACCGATCCCGCCCGGCGCATGCTGCAGCATCCCGCCGAGCTGTCCGGCGGCCTGCTGCAGCGCGTCATGATCGCCGCGACGCTCGCGATGGACCCCGACCTCCTGCTCGCCGATGAGATCACGACGGCGCTCGACGTGACCACGCAGGAGGAGGTCATGGCCGTCATCGCCGACCTGCGCGCCCATCGCGAGCTCTCGCTGCTGTTCATCACGCACGACCTCGCGCTCGCCGGGGCCGTCTGCGACCGGGTGAACGTCATGCAGCACGGGCGCATCGTCGAGACGCTGCGCGCCGCGACCATGCGGCAGGACGCGCGGGGGGACTACACGAGGGTGCTCATGTCGGCGTCGCTCGACGAGGCGCCCCCGATCGAGGCGGATGCCCCGGCGTCGCACCCGATGATGACGCTGGCGAACCTCCGCAAGGCGTACCAGGTGCGCGGTGCGAACGGCCGCCGGGAGACCCTCGTCGCCGTCGACGACGTGTCGATGGAGCTCGCACCAGGCGGCTCGCTCGGCATCGTGGGCGAGTCGGGGTCGGGCAAGTCGACCACCGCGCGCCTGCTGCTCGGGCTCGAGCGCGCCGACGGCGGCACGATCACGGTCGACGGCGAGGACTGGAGCGTGCCCGCGCGCCGCGGCGCCGAACGACGGCGCCGCGCGAAGATCGCGCAGATGGTGTTCCAGGACCCGTACCAGTCGCTCGACCGCCGCCAGACGGTGCGGCAGTGCCTCGTCGAGGCGGTGCGGGTGCACCGACCGCGCGACGCGAAGGTCGCCGTCGAGGCCCGCGTCGCCGAGCTCATGTCGCAGGTGCGGCTCGACACGAGCCTGCTCGACAGTCGGCCGCGCGCCCTCTCGGGCGGGCAGCGGCAGCGCATCGCGATCGCCCGTGCGCTCGCGGCCGACCCCGTGCTGCTCGTGCTCGACGAGGCGGTGTCGGCGCTCGACGTGACGACGCAGGTCGAGATCCTGACGCTCCTCGACTCGATCCGTCGCGAGACGGGCGTCGCGCTGCTCATGATCACACACGACCTCACGGTCATCCGGCGCCTGTGCGACCAGGTCGTGGTCATGCGGCAGGGGCGCATCGAGGAGCGCGGCACCGCCGCGCAGATCCTCGACGATCCCTCGGCCGAGTACACCCGACTGCTGCTCGACTCGATCCCGCGCGAGGGCTGGACGCCCAGACGGCGCAGACTGGGTCGTACGCAGTCACTGCCGACCGTCACGCGCTCGAGCGCCATGGTCCCCGACGCCTGATCCCGCCTGATCCCCGAACGAAGGGAGCCACCCCACCCATGTCGACCTCGCTGATGGAACCCGCCTTCGAGTACTGCTTCGAGCTGCGCTGCCAGGTCGACGAGGAGCTGCCGCTCGG
>NZ_JBSHHD010000024.1:0-73550 GCF_053618155.1 Agromyces sp. NPDC055658
GCCTCACAGGGCGGGGCCGCTTCCGTTCTGGGGGGCGGACACCCCGGCGGCGTGCCGCGTCAGGGGCGCGGTTCGCCGCCCTGCTCGTGCTCGTGGAGCACCTCGCGGTCGGCCTCGTTGAGCGCCGCCTCGCCCTCGTCGCCCTCGGCGATGACCGCGTCCTCCTCGAACGACATGCGCAGGTTGCGGCTGAAGAAGCGGGTGATCGAGGCCAGCCCGATGAAGCCGACCGCCAGCCAGAGCATCCCGTAGAGCATCGCGTCGCCGCTGAGGTTGAGCCAGAGCAGCACGGTGAGGGCGATGCCGATGAGCGGCAGCACGATGTTGCGGAAGACCTGCGCGAACCCCTTGACCTGCTTGTTGCGCACGGCGAAGTGCAGGATCACCGTGAGGTTCACGATCGTGAACGCGATGAGCGCGCCGAAGTTGATGAGCGTGAAGATGAAGTCGAGGTCGGCGACGGCGGCGCCGAGCGAGACGATGCCGACGAAGATCACGGCGACGGCCGGCGTGCGGAACTTCGGGTGCACGAACGAGAAGAAGTGCGAGATCGGCCCGGTGCCGTTGCGACCCATGACGTAGATCATGCGCGAGACGCTCGCGTGCGAGGCGAGGCTCGACGCGACCGCTGCGGCCACCGCGGCCGACACGAAGAAGATCTGGAAGATGATGCCGCCGACCGAGTTCGCGATCTCGGGCAGGGCCGTGCCCTCGAAGCCCGCGTCGGTCGGGAAGAGCGACTGGGTGAACCAGGCGGCGGTGAAGAAGATGAGCCCGCCGAGCACGAGGGCGAGCACGATCGCCTTCGGCACGGTGTGCGCGTCCTTCGCCTCCTCCGTGTACATCGTGATCGCGTCGAAGCCGATGAATGAGAAGCACACGATCGTCGCCGCGCTCACGACCGCCATGATCTGCACGTTCGCGTGCCAGAACGGCTCGAGGCTGAACGGCGTGCCGTTGCCCGCGCCCTGGTTCAGGGCGTTCCAGGCGAGCACGATGAACACGCCGATGAGCACGATCTGGAAGATGAGCAGCGTCGCGTTGACCCGCGACGTCGAGCTGATGCTCCAGAGGTTCAGCAGGGTGATCACCGCGACGTAGCCGACGACCCAGATCCAGCCCGGCACCTCGGGGAAGAACGACTCGAGGTACTGGCGCACGAGCAGCGCGTTGACGAGCGGCAGCAGGAGATAGTCGAGCAGGGCCGTCCAGCCGACGATCCAGCCGACGTTGGGGTGGATCGTCTCCGAGGCGTACGTGTACGCCGACCCGGCCGACGGATAGACCCGGGTCATTCGCCCGTAGCTGATCGCGGTGAAGATCATCACGACGAGCGCGACGAGGTACGCGAGCGGCACGACACCACCGCTCGCCTCCGAGACGTAGCCGAACGTGTCGAAGACGGTCATCGGCGTCATGTAGCCCAGGCCGAGGCCGACGATCGCCCATAGGCCGAGCGAGCGCTTCAGCGTCGGGTTCGCCATCGTGGCGGTTCGGGTCATCATCGATCCTCTCGGGTCTTCGTTGTCGAGCAGGGTGACGCTACCCGATCGCGAACCGCCGAGCCCCGACATTGTGTCCAGCGAAGCGCGACGAACCCTCCACTGTGTCCATCACCCCCACGGGTGAGCGTTCTCAGCGGAGCACGTCACGGGCACTCCCGGAAAACAGTGAAGGCGGCTCGCATGCTGCGAACCGCCTTCTTCCGTGCGCCCGGAGGGACTCGAACCCCCAACCTTCTGATCCGTAGTCAGATGCTCTATCCATTGAGCTACGGGCGCATCAGATGCCGCCTGCCGCAGGCTTCGCGATCAGGCAACCACGTAACTCTAACCCAAGCCGCGTCGGTTCGCCAATCGAGGGTCGCGCGGGCCCCGAGGCATCCCACCGCCGCCTCGACCGATTCGCGCGCGACGGTCGCGACGGTCGCGACGGTCGCGACGGTAGGAAGAATCGTGGGACACCCCGCGCCGAGGCGGCGACACGCCGCCGCTTCGGCAGAAGTTCCTACATTCGGGCCTCGAGACGATTCGGATGCCGCGGCGAGGGCACCGAGGCGCCCGAATCGCCCGGGCGTCCGAGCGGGCACGGGCACGGGCACGGCCACGGGCACGGGCACGGGCACGGGCACGGCCACTGCCACTGCCACGGCCTAGCCCTTGACGGCGCCGCCGAGACCGGCGCCGCGGAGGAACAGCCGCTGGAACACGAGGAACAGCGCGACGGGGATGAGCGTCGAGATCGCGAGCGCCGCGAGGAACACGTCGAGCTCGGTCTGCGACTGCACCGCCGGCAGGCGCACCGACAGGGGCTGCACCGCGGGATCGGGCAGCACGAGCAGCGGCCAGAGGAAGTCCTTCCAGGCGGCGATCACCGCGAACACCGAGACGACGCCGAGAATGGGCTTCGACATCGGCAGCACGATCGACCAGAACACCCGGAAGGGCCCCGCGCCGTCGGTGCGGGCCGCCTCGAACACCTCGCGCGGCAGCCCGTCGAAGAACCGCTTCACGAGCAGGATGTTGAACGCGTTCGCCGCGGCCGGCAGCCACACCGCCCAGTACGTGTTGAGCAGCGACGTGTCGATGAGCGGCGGGTGCAGGATCGTCAGGTACAGCGGCACGAGCAGCACGACCGCGGGGATGAACAGCGTCGCGAGCACGAGCGCGTTCAGCACCGGCGCGTACTTCGGCCGCAGGATCGACAGCGCGTAGCCGGCCGTCGTCGCGATCAGCAGCTGGAAGAACCACGATCCGGCCGCCACCCAGATCGTGTTGAGGAAGTACTGGTCGATGTGGATGTCGTTCCACGCCTGCTCGAGGTTCGCCCAGTCGATGCCGTTCGGCCAGAGTGCGAACGGCTGGGTGAGCGTGTCCTGCGTGGGCGTGACGGCCGCCTTGGCGAGCCACAGGAGCGGGCCGAGCCCGGCGACGACGAGCCCGGCGAAGAGGAACACGTGGATCGCGCCCATCGACGCGCGGACGCCGCCGCGCCCCCGTTCGTGCTCGGAGACGATGCCCCGGTCGCCCCCGTCCTCCTTGGCACCCCGGCCGCGCCGCGTCATCCGCGACAGGCGTGCGCGCAGCGTGATGGAATCCGCCGTCGTGGCGGGGGCCGTGCCCTGCGCGGTGGTCAATTCGTGCTCCAACGGTCGGTCAGCTTGAAGTAGAGCCAGCTCAGCAGGCCCAGGAAGACCGCGAGCATGAGGCTCAGCGCGGTCGCCTCCCCGTAGTCGCCGCCGAGGCTGTTCTGGAAGGCGTAGCGGTAGATCAGCAGCAGCACGGTGAGGGTCGAGTTGTTCGGTCCGCCGCCCGTGAACAGGTACGGCTCGAGGAAGACCTGCGCGGTGCCGATGACCTGCAGGATCAGCATGATGAAGAGGATGCCGCGCAGCTGCGGCAGCGTGACGTGCCAGATCTTGCGCCAGATGCCGGCGCCGTCGACCTCGGCGGCGTCGTAGAGCTCGGGCGGCACCGCGATGAGCGCCGCGAGGTAGATGATGATCGACCCGCCGGCGGCGGCCCACGTCGCCTCGATGACGAGCGACGGCATCGCCGTCACCGACGACTGCAGCCACGGCTGGGGCGGGATCCCGACCCAGCCGAGCACGGTGTTGAAGACCCCGTCGGGGCTCGCGTTGTAGAACACCTTCCAGAGCAGCACCGCGACGACGGGCGGCACGACGACGGGCAGGTAGGCCAGGGCGCTGTACAGGCCCTTGCCGCGGCGGACCTCGCTCATCAGCACCGCCATGAGGATCGGCAGCGGGAACCCGAACACGAGCGCGAGACCGGCGAAGTACAGCGTGTTGAGCACCGCGGTGCCGAGGTTCGGGTCGCTCAGCACACGTGCGAAGTTGTCGAGCCCGACCCACACGGGCGGCGTGATCAGGTTCGTCTTCTGGAAGCTCATGACGACCGCCTGCGCGATCGGGCCCCAGCTGAAGACCCCGAACACGACGAGCATGGGCGCGAGGAACGCGAGGTTCCACAGCCCGCCGCCGCGCACCCAGGTGACCGGAGTGCGGCGACGGCGGCGCGCCGCCGCACTCGGCTTCGAGGGCCCGGGATGCCGCGGCAGGGCCTCCGCCGCGGCATCCCGTTCGATCATCGTGGTCACTGGTCGAGCAGGGCCTGGGCGTCGACGTCGACCTGCTTCAGCAGCGCGTCGATGTCGGCGTTCTCATCGGTCAGCACGGCCTGCACGAGGTTGTCCATGAGGGCGTAGATCGGCTGCGTCTGCCCCTTGAACTCGCCCACCGGCGTCTGCTCGAAGATGCCCTCGGTGAATCCGGCCATCTGGTCGAGCGGCACGTTGACGTAGGGGGCGATCCACTCCTGCGACTCGAGGTAGGTCTCCTTGTCGAGCACGGGCAGCACCGGGGTGCCGACCGCCTGGTCCGACTCCGCCAGCGCCTTCGCGTCGGCGACCGCCGCGTCCTCGTTCAGGAGCTTCTGCATGTAGTACCAGTCGATCCACTCGACCGCGGCCGCCTTGGTCTCGTCGTCGAGCGTCGGCGGCATCACGGCGATGTCGCCGCCGCCGAGCACGCCGCCGCCGTTCTCCGTCGGGATCACGGTGAGGCCGTAGATGTCGGGGCTCATGCCGAAGTCGCGCACGAGCGCCGTGTACACGTCGGAGCCCGAGGTGTACATGCCGAGGTTGCCGGCGGCGAACTCCTGGTTGATGCTGCCCCAGTCGAGGTCGAAGGTCGCCCCCATCGAGTCGTCCTCCCAGCGGAGGTCGTGCAGGTACTCGAGCGTCGCCTTCGTCGCGTCGTTGTCGATGGTCGACGTGTAGCTGCCGTCGTCGTTCGCCTGCTGCAGCGACGCCCCGCGCGAGTCGGCCTGCACCGAGAGCTGCCAGCCGCCGGTGTTGCCCGCCGCCATCGTCGCGTACCCGGCCTTGCCGGTCTTCTCGGCGATGGTCTTCGCCGCCGCGCGCACCTCGTCCCACGTGGTCGGCGGGCTGTCGGGGTCGAGCCCGGCCTGCTCGAACAGGTCGCGGTTGTAGTGGAGGCCGTTGGCGTACGCCTGGCGCGGGAAGCCGTAGATCCGGCCGTCGCTCCCGGTGACCTCCTCGAGGATGATCGGGTTGAACTTGTCGGAGTAGCCGAGCTCCTTCAGCTCGTCGGTCACGTCCATCAGCTGGCCGTTCTCGAGCAGCGTCTTCGTGTCGGTGAACGGCACGGTGAAGACGTCGGGCAGGCTGCCGCCCGCGAGCTGGGCGGCGAAGGTCGGCGCCGTCCATTCGTACTCGAGGCCGACGACGTCGATGTCGGGGTTGGCCTTCTCGAACTGCTTCTCCTGCTCGGCGAAGGCGTCGTAGGCGGCCTGGTCGGCGCCGGGCGGGAAGGTGGCGACGCGCAGTTCGAGCTTGCCGTCGTCGCCGCCCGAGTCGGCGCTGCAGGCGGCGAGCGAGCCGGCGACCACGAGCGCGGTGAGCCCCGCGATCGCGATGCTGCGTGATGACTTCATTGTCCTGTTCCTTTCGGTGCTGTGCTGGGTGGTGCGGATGGTGCGGTTCAGGGATGGTGCGGTGGTGCGGTTCAGGGATGCCTCGGCACCGGCGCGACGCGCAGCCAGGCCGTCGCATCGCTCGGGAGCAGACCGGCCTCGAGCGGGGCGCTCGCGAGCAGGATGCTCTCGTGCTCGGGCAGGGCGATCGGCGCCCCTCCGAGGTTCGTGATCGAGACGAGGTCGTCGCCCCGGCGGAAGCAGAGCACGTCGGTTCCCGCGTCGATCCAGGTCAGCGCGCCGTCGCCGAGGGCGGCCTCGCGCTTGCGCAGGCGGAGCGCCTGTCGGTACAGCCAGAGCATCGACGAGGGATCGGCCTGCTGGGCCTGCACGGTGAGCGACGCCCACTCTGCGGGTTGCGGCAGCCACGGGGTCGTCACGTCGGGGCCGAACCCGAACGGGGCCGTGGTGCCGCGCCACGGCAGCGGCACCCGGCAGCCGTCGCGGCCGGGGTCGACGCCGCCCGAACGGAAGTGCATCGGGTCCTCGAGCACCTCGCGCGGCAGTTCGACCTCGGGCAGGCCGAGCTCGTCGCCCTGGTAGAGGTAGAGCGAGCCCGGCAGTGCCGCGGTGAGCAGGGCCGCCGCCCGGGCCCGGCGCGTGCCGAGCTCGACGTCGGTGGGGGTGCCGAAGCGCTTCTTCGCGAACGCGAACGACGAGTCGTCGCGCCCGTAGCGGGTGACCGGCCTCGTGACGTCGTGGTTCGACAGCACCCAGGTGCTCGGGGCGCCGACGGGCGCGTGCGCGGCGAGCATGAGGTCGATCGAGGCACGGAGCTCGTCAGCCTGCCAGGGGCGCGACATGAAGTCGAAGTTGAACGCCGTGTGCATCTCGTCAGGCCGCAGGTAGGCCGCGAAGCGGGAGGCATCCGGCACCCAGACCTCGCCGACGAGCACGCGCGTGCCGTCGTACGAGTCGGCGATGCGCCGCCACGAGCGGTAGACCTCGTGCACCTCGTCGCGGTCCTCGGTGGGGTGCTGCCCCGGCGCGACCGTCTCGGGCACCTCGCCGAGCGCCGGGTCCTTGATGAGCAGGCCCGCCGAGTCGATGCGAACGCCCGCGACGCCGCGGTCGAACCAGAACCGCAGGATGTCCTCGTGCTCGGCGCGCACCTCGGGGTGGTTCCAGTTGAGGTCGGGCTGCTCGGGGGTGAACAGGTGCAGGTACCACTCCCCCGGAGTGCCGTCGGGGTTCACCGTGCGGGTCCACGTGTCGCCCTGGAAGTTCGACACCCAGTGCGTCGGCATCTCGTCGCCGTTCGGCCCCTTGCCCGGGTGGAACCAGAAGCGCTCGCGCTCGGGGCTGCCGGGGCCTGCGGCGAGCGCCTCGCGGAACCACGGGTGCTCGGAACTGACATGGTTCGGGACGATGTCGATGATGGTGCGGATGCCTCGCGCCGCCGCCTCGGCGATGAGCTCCTCGGCGTCGGCGAGGGTGCCGAAAGCCGGGTGGATATCGCGGTAGTCGGCGACGTCGTAGCCGCCGTCGGCGAGGGGCGACGGGTACCAGGGGTTGAACCAGAGGGCGTCGACGCCGAGGTCGGCGAGGTAGTCGAGGCGGCTGAGCACCCCGCGCAGGTCGCCCGTGCCGTCGCCGTCGGAGTCGGCGAAGCTGCGCACGTACACCTGGTAGATGACGGCACTGCGCCACCAGAGCGGATCGTGCGCGAGGGCGGGCGGCACGGTTCCGGCGGCGGTGAGTGGCATGGTCACGCGGTCGTTCTCCTCGAGTCGGGCGGGCTTCGCGCCGGACCGTGGGAGACGCCGGCGTCGATGCGCCTCAACGTAATGAGAGCAACAGAATGATGCAACTATTCAACAATCGAGCACAGATTTGCGACAGCTTGCGTCGACTTGCGGCAGTCGTTTGCACGAACAGGTCGGTCGAGTGGGCGCGCGGCGCCGTATCGAGACCAGCGGCGCGCGGAGCGGTGGTCTCGATACGCGGTTCGCGCTACCCGACCGACCGCGCCGGCGCCGGCGCCGTCGACCCGCGCACCACGAGCTCGGGCGCGAAGAAGACCTCGTCGCCGATCGTGCGCTCGCTCGACATCTGCCGCATGAGCAGCTCGATGATCATCCTGCCCATCGACTCGATCGGCTGGCGCACCGTCGTGAGCGGCGGCTCGGTGCAGTTCATGAGCGCCGAGTCGTCGAAGCCGATCACCGACACGTCCTCGGGCACGCGCAGCCCGGCCCGCCGGGCGGCCCGCACCGCACCGAGCGCCATCGGGTCGCTCGCGCAGACGATGCCGGTGACCCCTGCCGCGAGCAGCTTCGCGGCCGCGGTCTGCCCCGACTCGAGCGAGTAGAACGAGTGCACGATGCGATCATCGGGCAGGTCGACGCCGAGCCGCTCGGCCGTCGCGAGCGCGGCCGCGAGCTTGCGCCGCGACGGCACATGGTCGCTCGGCCCGAGCAGCAGCCCGATCCGCTCGTGGCCGAGCTGTGCGAGGTGGCCGAGCGCCTGCTCGGTCGAGACGGCGTCGTCGCACGACACGGTCGCGAAGCCGATGCCGTCGATCGGCGCGTTCACGAGCACCGTCGGCAGCTTGAGCTCGCGCAACCGCTCGTAGTGGTCGTGGTTCACGTCGGCCTGGGCGTACGCGCCGCCCGCGAAGATGACGCCCGACACCTGCTGGTGCAGCAGCAGCTCGACGTAGTCGGACTCGGAGATGCCGCCCGCCGTCTGGATGCAGAGCACCGGGGTGAAGCCGTTCTGCGCGAGCCCGCCGCCGATCACCTCGGCGAGCGCGGGGAAGATCGGGTTCTGCAGTTCGGGCATGACGAGCCCGACGAGGCGGGCCCGCTCGCCGCGCAGCTTCGTCGGGCGCTCGTAGCCGAGCACGTCGAGCGCCGTGAGCACCGCGTCGCGCGTCGACGGCGAGACACCCGGCTTGCCGTTGAGCACGCGGCTCACGGTCGCCTCGCTGACTCCGACCTTGCGTGCGACGTCCGCGAGCCTTCTCGACATGGCGGCAATGCTACGCGAATGCTTGCAAGAACTCGACAAGATCTCGAGGCGCTAGGGGATGCCTCGTCAACCCCTTGCCCGCGCGCCCGGCACGACGGCAGCATCGAGCCGAGGGGGTCGGCATGACGAAGGACGCGACCGAGGCGCCCGCCGCGAAACCCGGCGAGCGGCGAGCGGTGCGCTGGCTGCACGAGCACGCCCTGATCATCGTGTGCCTCGCCGTCTTCGTCCTCTGCATGGCGGGCATGGCCGCCAGCGGGTTCCAGGTCGCCAACGAGGAGCGGCTCGATCACGGCGCGAGCGCGGTCGGCCTCTTCGAGTACCTGGGCTCCGGGCAGTTCGTCGAGGCGACCTTCGAGAACTGGGAGTCGGAGTTCCTGCAGATGGGCGCCTACGTCGTGCTCACGGTCTTCCTGTTCCAGAAGGGGTCGAGCGAGTCGAAGCCGCTCGGCAAGAAGACCCCGCAGGACGAGGACCCCCGCGACGCGACCGTCGGGCCGGACACCCCGTGGCCCGTGCGCCGTGGCGGGTTCGTGCTCGTGCTGTACGAGAACTCGTTGGCGATCTTCTTCTTCGTGCTCTTCGGGCTGTCGTTCGTGCTGCACGCCGTCGGCGGTGCCGAGGCGTACTCCGAGGAGCAGGCGCTGCACGGCCTGCCCGGCGTGACGGCCTGGGAGTACCTCGGCACCGCCCAGTTCTGGTTCGAGTCGATGCAGAACTGGCAGAGCGAGTTCCTCGCCGTCGCCGCGATCGTCGGGGCGTCGGTGCTGCTGCGCCAGCGCGGCTCGCCCGAGTCGAAGCCGGTCGCGACTCCGCACCACGAGACCGGCGCCTGAGCCCCTCCCCTCGCACCCTGCCGCGGGACTAGAGTTCGAGCATGGGCAAGCTCATCTACAACTCGTCGAACCGCGAGCTCGACATCGACGACCGCACCCTCGCCCACCTGCGCATCGCGATCATCAACAAGCTGCGCCGCTCCGAGAGCTTCGCGATGACCTGGGAGCACGGCATCGCCAACGGCAGCGGGCGCACGACACTCTGGCTGAACGAGTCGATCCCGCTGCAGTTCGTGTTCAGCGGCAACCGGCCCCCGAAGCTCAACCGGCTCTGGGTCGAGCAGATGCTCCTCTCGGCGAACAGCACCGCGGGTCTCCAGAACGTTCCCGAGCCCGACGAGAACGAAGAGTTCGACGGCGAGTGAGCGGCCGGCCGAGGCTCAGTCGACCGCCTCGATCTGCGTCAGCACGAACCGCTGCTCCGCCTCGGTGAGGCGGTCGGGCGCGGACGCCCCGGTGATGGCCACGATCTCCGCGACGACCAGTTCGTCGAGCGGGCCGGTGAGGTCGTCGAGCACGCGATGCCGCGCCCTGATGGAGAGATGCGGCCACCAGCGTTCGATCGCCGGCAGGCCCTCGTCATGGCCTTCCATACGCCATCACCTCCGCGGACCCGCACCGGATGCGTGCCCTGGTTCCCGTCTACCAGCACCGACGCCGAGCGGCAAGCCCCTCGCCGCTCGGCGGGGCCCCGCCTAACGTGCTCGACGAGGCACGCGATGCCTGCCGGGCTCCCATCGCGCCCGGCGAACGCAGTGGAACGGAGGAACGACCATGACGACGACCGTGACGGCGACGACCGAGGTGGAGGTTCCCATCCGGGTCGCCTACGACCAGTGGACGCAGTTCGAGTCCTTTCCCGAGTTCATGACCGGCGTCGAGTCGATCACCCAGCTCGACGACGAGCTCACCCACTGGGTGGTCTCGATCGGCGGGGTGCGCCGCGAGTTCGACGCCGAGATCGGCGACCAGGTGCCCGACGACCACGTCGCGTGGCGGAGCTCAGGCGAGGTGGTGCACCGCGGGCGCGTCGAGTTCACGCCCGAGGGGGCGGATCGCACGCGCGTCGACCTCGAGCTCGAGTGGGAGCCGGAGGGCTTCGTCGAGCATGCCGGCGCCGTGCTGCAGATCGACGACCTGCAGGTCAAGAACGACCTCCGCCGCTTCAAGGAGTTCGTCGAGCGACGCGGAAGCGAGACCGGCGCGTGGCGCGGCGAGGTCCACGGGGGCGAGGCGACGAGCGACGGCGGATACGTACCCGGCCGGTCGCCCCGGCGAACCGGTGACGACGGCGTCAGCGGCGCCGATCCCGACATCGTCACCTGAGCGCGTCAGCCGGGCGACGGCGCCCGTTGCTCCGACCGGCGGCCGGTCACGACCCCGGAACCGGAGCGACGGGTGCGTCCTTGCGCGCGGAACCCGCCTCGTCGCCGCCGTCGCCGCCCGCGATCTCCTGCACGTCGACGCCGACCTGCACCGGTTGCTCCGCGATGGTCTCGATCGGGTCGGTGTCGAGATGCTCGGGAATCAGCAGGATGCCACCCGTGGTGTTCGCCGATCGCATGAGGTCCTCGATCCACTTGCGACTCAGTTCAGGCGGCTCGGGCTCGTCGAACACGAATCGCAGCGGGATCGACGCGTGCAGCCACAGCGTGCTGCGACCCCGCGGCTGCTCGTCGGCATGCCGCCATGAGAGCGTGAAGCTCTCACCGCGGCGCAGCTTCGTGATGATCGCGACCTTCAGATGCGCGAGCGCGCGGTCTTCGATGCCGATCGGGGTACCCGAGTCGCCGTAGTAGAGAGTGCCCACAGGATCACCGTATTCCTCTCCGCCGCACTGGGGGCCCGGAGTCGGGACGAGCGGCCTGCGCACATCCCACACGTGCGAAGCCCCGCATGTCAATCCCCTGCCATCGCACCCGTCGCTCTGCCTACGGTTGCGTGGATCGAAGGAGGCGAGATGTCTGACCAGCTCATCGACCCGACGACGAAGCACACGACCGACCGGTTCCCGCGGCAGGAGCAGGAACCGCCCGGCCTCACCGGGGCGATGGCCCCGCTGCCCGACCACGGCGAGCAGAGCTACCGCGGGAGCGGCCGGCTCGAGGGCCGCCGCGCCCTCATCACGGGCGGCGACTCGGGCATCGGGCGCGCCGTCGCCATCGCCTTCGCCCGCGAGGGTGCGAGGGTCGCGATCGCCTACCTGCCCGAGGAGCAGGCCGACGCCGACGAGACGGGCGTCTGGATCTCGGACGCCGGCAGCGACCCACTGCTGCTGCCCGGCGATCTCCGCGACGAGGCGTACTGCGTGAAGCTCATCGAACAGGTCGAGCAGGCGTTCGGAGGGATCGACCTGCTCGTGCTCAACGCCGCGCACCAGCGCGATCGCGGCGGCATCGAGGGGGTGCCGAGCGACGACTTCGAAGACGTGATGCGCGTGAACCTGTTCGCCCCCGTCTACCTCGCGCGCGCCGCGGTGCCGCGGATGGATCCGGGGTCGAGCATCATCACGACCGCCTCGATCCAGGCCTCCGACCCGTCGCCCGCGATCGTCGACTACGCGATGACGAAGGCGGCGCTCGTGGCGTTCACCTACGCCCTCGCGGAAGAACTCGGTCCACGAGGCATCCGGGTCAACGCCGTGGCGCCGGGACCGGTCTGGACCCCGCTCATCCCCGCGACGGGATGGCCCGACAAGCTTCCCGGCTTCGGCAAGAACACGCCCATCGGCCGGGCCGGCCAGCCGGCCGAGCTCGCCGGCGCCTACGTGTACCTCGCCTCCGACGAGGCGTCGTACACCTCGGGCGCGATCGTGCCGGTCACCGGCGGACGCCCGCTCTGAGCAGGCGGGGAGGAAGGAGAGGACGATGCCCGGACGCAGGAACTCATCGCTCAAGGATCCCGAGCTCTACGAGGAACTCCGCGAGGACGGCGCCTCGAAGGAGAAGGCCGCGCGCATCTCGAACGCGGCGGCCAAGCAGGGGCGCAGCGCGGTCGGCCGCAAGGGCGGCCAGCACGGCGACTACGAGGAGTGGACGGTCGACGAGCTGAAGCGCCGCGCGAAGGAACTCGGCCTGCACGGCTACAGCGACAAGCGCAAGTCCGAGCTCATCTCGGCCCTGCGCAACCACTGAGCGCGCCGGCCTGGTGCGCCGGGGATGCCGCGCCTCAAGCGGGTCGAGCCCTACGTCTCACCCGGGTACACCAGGGTGAGACGGGGGCGCGGCTTCAGCTACGTCCACACCGACGGCGGTGCCGCCGGACGCGCGGAGCGTGCGCGGATCGCCGACCTCGCCGTTCCGCCGGCATGGAACGAGGTGTGGATCGCCGACGCCGCGAACGCGCACATCCTCGCCGTCGGCGTCGACGCCGCGGGCCGCCGCCAGTACCTCTACCACCCGGCGTGGCGCGAGCGGCAGGACGCCGAGAAGTTCCAGCGCATGGCCGAGCTCGCGCGCGTGCTGCCGACGGCACGCCGCAGTGCGCGCGGCGACCTCGCGACCGAGGGGATGCCTCGTGCCCGCGTGCTCGCGGCCGCGTTCACGACGCTCGACCTGGGCGGGATCCGGATCGGCTCCGAGGAGTCGCTCGCGGGCTTCCGCAATCGCGGCCTCACGACGCTCCTCGTGCGCAACGCCGCCCTCGAGACGGCCGAGACCGTGCGCTTCCGGTTCCGCGCGAAGGGCGGCATCGCACAGGAGCTCCGGGTCGCCGACGCCGAGCTGGCCCGGTTCGTCGGCGAGGCCGGAGGGCGCTCGGCGGCGGCGCGGCTGTACGCGTGGGCGGACGGCCGCACGATGCGCGCCGCCTCACCCTCCGACGTGAACGACGACATCCGCGCTCGCACCGGCGGCGAGTTCACGGCGAAGGACTTCCGCACGCTGCGCGGCACGCTCGTCGCCGCCGAGCACCTCGCCGCGCTCGGGCCCGCGACGAGCGCACGGGCACGGGCCGCCTCGGTGCGCGACGCGATCGAGGAGGCCTCGCGGGCGCTCGGCAACACGCCGGCCATCGCGCGTGCGAGCTACGTCGACCCGCGCATCGTCGAGGCGTACGAACGGGGCGCCGTCGTGGCATCCGGTCGTGATCGCGAGCGCCGCCTGCTCGACCTGCTCGACGGCTCCGCGTTCGCCGGGTGAGCTCGGCGCGCGCCGCGAGGTCGCCGCCCGCGACCGGCGCGAGTCGCCAGAAGGTGTCCTTCGCCGGCCGCGGAAGCGCAGTTTTCGGCGACTCGATCCCGTGTGTGAGGGTGGGCGCGGGCTCAGTCCTCGCGGCGCACGTCGGCGGGCGACTTGTCGGGGCGCAGGCCCCGCCAGCGCGGGTGGCGGGCGACGCCCGTGCCCGTCCACTCGCCGAACTCGATCTCGCCCACGAGCTCGGGGCGCACCCACACCGCGTCGCCGACGTCGGCGGCGGGCACCTCGATGAACGGCGAGCGCGGCTGCGCCAGCCCGTCGAGCCGCTCGAGCAGCCGGTCGAGCTCGCGCTCGCGGAACCCCGAGCCCACGCGCCCCGCGTACTCGAGGCCGTCGTCGCCCGGGATTCCGACGAGCAACGACCGGATGCGCCCCTGACGCGTGCCCACGCCGCGCCGATACCCGCCGATCACGACCTCCTGCGTGCGGGTGAGCTTGAGCTTCAGCCAGTCGTCGGTGCGCACGCCCGGGCGATACGGCGAGTCGGCCCGCTTCGCCATGATCCCCTCGAGCCCGAGCAGCCGGCTCTCCTCGAGCGCCTCCTCGGGCGAACCCTCGGCGGGGGCCGGCACCTCGACGGGGATGCCGCGGCGCGGGTGCACGAGCGCCTGGAGCCGCGCCCGGCGCTCGAGGTACGGTTCGTCGACGAGCGCCTCGCCTCCCGCTTCGAGCACGTCGAACACCAGCAGTCGCACCGGCACGGATGCCGCGGCGGCGGCGATCTCGCGAGCCTTGGTGAGTCCCATCCGCTGCTGGAGCACGCCGAACGACGGACGACCGGCCTCGTCGAGCGCGACGATCTCGCCGTCGAGCAGGGCGTCGCCGTCGACGATCTCGGGCAGTCGGTGCAGTTCGGGATATCGGGCGGTCACGTCGACGCCGTTGCGGCTGTGCAGGCGCACTTCACCGTGTTCGACCCGGGCAAGGGCTCGGATGCCGTCCCATTTCCACTCGAGCACCCAATCGCCGCCGCGCAGCCTGCCGCGCGTGCCCGCGGTCGCGAGCATGGGCTTCTCCGCGACCCGGCCCGCCGGTGGTCGAGCGGCGAGCGACGAAGGAGCACGACCCGCCGGTTGCGCAGCGCCCGACGAAGGAGGGCGCGTATCGAAGCCAGGTGATCCGACCTCGGAACCGGTGGCCTCGATACGCCCCTCCGTCGCTGCTCGACCGACCGGGCCGCCCTGCTCCTTCATGCGGTGCAGCAGCCACGAGCTCTTCTCGCCACGGCCGTCGGTGCGGATGAGCGCCAGCCGCACCCGCCCGAGCGGGCCTCCTGTGGTCCCCTCGAGGGTGAAGATCACCTCGTCGTCGCGCCATTTCTCGACGTCGTAGACCCCTGTGTCCCAGACCGTCATCGAGCCTGCGCCGTACTCCCCCTTCGGGATCGAGCCCTGGAACGTCAGGTACTCGATCGGGTGGTCCTCGGTCTGCACGGCGAGGTGGTTCGTGCCCGAGCTCTCGGGCACCCCCTTCGGCACGGCCCAGCTCTTCAGCACGCCGTCGCGTTCGAGTCGGAGGTCGAAGTGCAGCCGCCTCGCGTGATGCTCCTGGATGACGAACCGCGCACCCTCGCCCGGTGGCCGAGCACCGGAGGCGGGCATGGGCTCGGGCGTTCGCCCCGCCCGGCGCATCGAACGGTACGTCGCGAGCGGGTCGGGCCCCGAGTCATCCCCCAGGTGCGACATGGGGTCGCCCTGCTCGGCGACCCGCTCGAGCACCTCGTGGGCCTCGAGGTGCCGCAGTCCCGGGTCGTCGAGCTCCTCCCACGTGCGCGGCACCGCGACGGTCGGCCGATGCCGGCCGCGCAGCGAATACGGTGCGATCGTCGTCTTCTTGCCGTTGTTCTGGCTCCAGTCGATGAGCACGCGCCCCGTGCGCAGCGACTTGCGCATGCTCGAGACCACGAGCTCGGGGTGGTCGGCCTCGAGGGCGCGGGCGAGCTCGTGCGCGACGGCCGACACCTGCTCGGAGGTCTGCCCGCCGTCGAGGGCCGCGTAGAGGTGGATGCCCTTGCTGCCGCTCGTCACCGGCATCGCGTCGAGCCCCATGCCGCCGATGAGCTCGCGCACGTGGCGGGCGACCTCGGCGCACTCGGCGAGCCCCGTGCCGGGGCCCGGGTCGAGGTCGAACACCATGCGGTCGGGGTCGGCCGCCGAACCGTCCGCCGCGAAGCGCCACTGCGGCACGTGCAGCTCGAGGGCGGCCTGCTGGGCGAGCCACACGAGCGTGGCGCGGTCGCCCGCGATCGGGTACGTCTTCGGCCCGTCGGAGTGCTGGATGACCCCCCGCCTGATCCACTCGGGGGCGTGCCCGGCGAGGTTCTTCTCGAAGAAGGGCGTCTCGGGGTCGTCCTCGGTGCCGACGCCGTGCACCCAGCGCTTGCGGGTGACCGGACGACCCGCGACGTGGGGCAGCATGAACGGGGCGATCTCGGCGTAGTACGAGATCACCTCGCCCTTGGTCATGCCCGTCTCGGGATACATGACCTTGTCGAGGTTCGTCAGCCTGAGCCTCCGGCCGTCGACCTCGACGAGTTGCCGCTCCCCTTCGGCCATGCCCCCATCCTGCCGGGTCGCGGCGCGAGCGTCATCTCCGCCCGGCCGCGCGACTCGGCACGACGTCAGCGGCGGGCGGGCGGGCAGAGCGCGGGGGTATCGCCCAGGCATCCCTCGGGTGTGTACTGGTGGGTATGCGAGCCGTCTGGAAGGGGGCGGTCACATTCGGCCTCGTCAATGTGCCCGTCAAGTTGTACAGCGCGACCGAAGACCACGACGTGTCCCTGCACCAGGTGCACGACGAGGACGGCGGGCGCATCAGGTACCAGCGCAAGTGCGAGGTGTGCGGCAAGGTCGTCGCCTACCAGAACATCGACAAGGCCTACGACGACGGCGAGCGCACCGTCGTCATCACCGACGACGACCTGAAGTCGCTGCCCGCCGAGCGCAGCCGCGAGATCGAGGTCGTCGAGTTCGTGCCGAGCGAGCAGATCGACCCGCTCATGCTCGACAAGAGCTACTACCTCGAGCCCGACTCGGCGTCGAACAAGGCCTACGTGCTGCTGCGCGAGACGCTCGAGTCGACCGACCGCACCGCGATCGTGCAGATGGCGCTGCGCCAGAAGACGCGCCTCGCCGCCCTGCGGGTTCGGGGCGACGTGCTCGTCGTGCAGACCCTGCTCTGGAGCGACGAGGTGCGCGCGGCCGAGTTCGCCTCCCTCGACGAGCCCGTGAAGATCTCGACCAAGGAGCTCGACCTCTCGAAGCAGCTCGTCGAGAGCCTCGTCTCCGACTTCGAGCCCGAGCAGTACGTCGACGAGTACCAGAAGGAGCTGCGCACCCTCATCGAGGCGAAGCTCGAGCAGGGCGAGGCGCTCGACACCGCCGCGACCTTCGGCGAGGAGCCCGAGGAGGGCGAAGGCGGCGAGGTCATCGACCTGATGGAGGCACTGCGTCGGTCGATCGCCGACAAGCGGGGCGGCGCGAGCGGCAAGGGCGGCGCGAAGTCGGGCGGCAAGAGCACGTCGAAGGCGGATGCCTCGGCGAAGCCGAAATCGTCCTCGAAGGCGAAGTCGGCGGCCGACAAGCCCAAGAAGACGAAGTCGGCCTGATCACCGGACGCACCGCACGGCACGGCACCGCCCCGCACGCGGCATCGGCACCATGTCGGCAGACGAAAGCGCGCGGCACCCGATGGACGGGTGCCGCGCGTTCGCAGGAGTGCAGCGGAGGCGTTACTCGCCCTCGCACGCCTGGGTGACCGTGATGGACGCAGCCTGGATGTCGCCGGTGACGGCGGCCTGCGCGTCGGCGTCGGCCTCGAAGTTCTCGTCGGGCGCCGTCGGGAGCGTCTTCGCGTAGTCCTCTGCCGCGGTGACCTTCTCCTGGAGGGTTGCGATCGCTGCGGAGATGTCTTCGTCGTCGGCGTACTCGGTGGCGAGGTCGTCGAGACGCTGTTCGTAGCCGTCGAGCTTCTCGAGCACGGCCGCCTGCTCGGTGCCCGTGATGACGGCGTTCTGCGCGCCGTTCGAGATGTCGCGCACGGCGACGCGAACGGTCTCGCACTCGTCGGCGGCAGCGGTGCTGCCGCCGTCGTTGCCGCCGTTCGAGGCGCAACCGGTGAACAGGAGTGCACCGGCGAACAGGATCGCGGTGGTCTTCATGATTTTCTGCATGGTGGCATGTCCCCCAAATCGAATGTGACGTCAGAAGTCTAGTGAGGTGCCACCGACATGGCAGCGCCATCGCCCGGCGCCACCCCGCCGGCACCGGGCGACGGCGCGGTCTTGCACCCCCGTCAGGCGCGCCCCGGCGGATCGTCGTCGTCGAGGATCGCCGGGATGCTGCCCGTCGGAATGATCTTCACCTCGCGGCCGTCGGCCGCGATGAGCTTGCCTCCCATGTAGTAGTCGCCGTCTTCGAGGGCGGTGAGCTCCTCCTCGCGCACCATGCGCGGCGGCGATGCGACGAATACCGAGGAGTCCTTCGAGTTGCCCGCCTTGATGTGGTTGAAGAGGATGTTCAGGAGGATGGCCGAGACCGCGGCCGACGAGATGCCCGAGTGGAAGATCGTCGAGAACCAGCTCGGGAAGGCATCGTAGAACGCCGGCGCCGCGATGGGCAGCATGCCGATGCCGATCGACGTCGCCACGATGATGAGGTTCATGTTGCCGCGGTAGTCGACCTTCGACAGCGTGCGGATGCCGCTCGCCGCGACGGTGCCGAAGAGCACGATGCCGGCGCCGCCGAGCACCGCGGGCGGGACTGCGGCCACGACGCGCCCGAGGATCGGCAGCAGGCCCAGCACGATCAGGATCGCGCCGCCCGCGCTCACCACGAAGCGGCTCTTGATGCCGGTGATCGCGACGAGGCCGACGTTCTGCGCGAACGCGCTCTGCGGGAACGAGTTGAACAGCGGCGAGATCATGCTCGAGAGCATGTCGGCGCGCAGTCCGTTGCCGATGCGCTTCGCATCGACCTTGGTGCCCACGATCTCGCCCACCGCGAGGATGTCGGCGGTGGTCTCGGTGAGGATCACGAGCACGACGATGAGCATCGACACGATCGCGGCGAGGTCGAAGACGGGCGGCCCGAAGGCGAACACCGTCGGGAACGCGAAGACCGGGCCGGTGCCGACGTTCGAGAAGTCGGCCATGCCGAGCGGGATCGCGGCGAGGGTGCCGACGACGATCGCGAGCAGCACCGAGAGGCGCGAGACCGCGGCGTTGCCGAGCTTCGAGAGCAGCAGCACGACGAGGAGGGTCAGCGCGGCGAGCCCGACGTTCGCCATGCTGCCGTAGTCCTCGGCTTCGCGGTTGCCGCCCATCGCCCAGTTGGCGGCGACGGGCAGCAGCGAGAGGCCGATCATCGTGATCACGGTGCCCGTCACGACGGGCGGGAAGAACCGGATGATCTTCGAGAAGATCGGCGTGATCAGGAACCCGATGGCCGCGGCGACGAGCACCGCGCCGAAGACCGCCTGGATGCCGCTGCCGTTGACGATCGCGACCATGGTGGCGACGCTCGCGAACGAGACGCCCTGCACGAGCGGCAGCTGAGCCCCGAAGAACGGGATGCCGATGGTCTGGAGCAGGGTCGCGACGCCGCCCACGAAGAGGCAGGCGGCCACGAGGAGCCCGATGTCGCTCGCCGAGAGTCCGGCCGCCGAGCCCACGATGAGCGGCGGGGCGATGATGCCGCCGTACATCGTCAGCACGTGCTGGAGCCCGAAGGCGAATGAGGTGGCGAGCGGCAGCCGCTCGTCCTCGGGGCGTGGTGCGTCCGCGGTGCCGGCACCCGGCACCCGGGCCGCCCGCTTCGTGATCTTCATGCTCATGCGACGCACCGCGCCCCCGAGCCCAAGGAGAATGCTTCAAGCCTCACTGCTTGTCCTTCGTCCGTGGCCTCCGTCATGTTTCCACAATACGGAAGTCGTTTTCCACTGAGTGAAGACATTGAACCGCCGCGTCAGATCATCTGTCAACCCCCTGCACGACGAACGGCTCAGCGGGGGACCGCTGCCGCCGCCGAGCTTCCGGGTTCGGCGGGCGGCTCGCCGTGCGAATACGCGCCGATGGCGCGCACGAAGACGAGGAGCCACGCGAAGAGCAGGCCGGCGACGATGAACTCGGTGCCCGTCAGGTTGAAGTAGCCGATCGGCACCCACAGGACGACCGCCACGAGAATGCCGATCACGACGAACAGCGAGAACCCGGCGACCTCGGCGGGCAGCCCCGGCAGCAGCCGCACCGCGCACAGCACGAACACCACGAAGATGACGACCATGCCCGACGCGGCGCCGACGTGCAGGGGCACGCTCACGGCATCGGGCACGACGCCGGCGACGATCAGGCAGATGCCGATGCCGGCGAACAACCAGGCGAGCGTGCGCACGCGCCCGGCCGGCGCGACGCCGCGTGCGACGAGCCCGAGCTCGAGGTCGTGCCCGACGTAGTTCGCGAGCACGGTCATCACGAGCCCGGTCAGGATGAGCGCGAGGTTGAACCGGTACGCCGAGCTGTCGTCGACGTTGCCGAGCTGCGAGAAGTGCAGCTGCCACCACGACTCGTCGGGCGAGCTGAGCATGCTCGCCATCGTGCCGATGAACAGCACGAGCGTCGCGAGCGTCGCGAGGCCGTCGGTCGTGACGCGCGCGCCCGACAGGGCCGCCGCATACGTCGCGGCCGCCGCCGCGGCGCCCGCGAGCGCTCCCCCGCCGAGCGCGTCGACCGTGAGGCCTCGGAACCCGAGCTGGAACAGGTTCGCCACCGCGAGCACCACGAGATAGGCGAGCATCGCCATCGCGAGCGACATCGCGAGGAGGTCGATCAAGCGCTTCACCATCGGCAGCCTGCGTCGCCACAGCGCGTGTCCGCGCCACGACTCGATGATGAAGGATGCCGCGAAGGCGAGCCCGGCGCACGCCGATGCGATCCACCCGGCGAGGTTGCCGAGCGACGGACCGCCGCCCGCGAGCGACCACCGCGAGCCCGCCATGACGACGACGGTGATGAGCAGGCCGCCGACGAGGGCGGCGAGGCCCCAGCGTTCTGCCCGGGCCTCGACCCGCGCCGCCGGACTGCCCGCGATCGCGTCGCGACGCGCCGGATGCGAGTGCGGGATCACGGCGCCTCCTTCGCGAACGGTGCTCGGGCGGTGACGCTTCGATTCTCGACCGCGAGCGCGGCGCTGCCGCTGATGCCGCGCGGGAATCCGTCGGTCCGGGCTACTCCCGCTCGATCGGCATCCAGAGCTCGGTGGTCGCCGTGCTGAAGTCTTCGGCGCGGTCGACGACGGCGACGATCGACGGGCCGGGTCGCAGTCGCCACGGGTTCGAGGGGAACCACTCCGATGCCGTCGCCGCCCAGGTCTTCTGGAGTGCCGCCGGGTACGGGCCCGACGTGCGGAATACCGCCCAGGCGCCCGGTGCGACGTCGATCACGTCGAGCCCCTCGGGTACCGGCGTCGCCGCCTCGACGGCCACGCCGTGCAGGTAGGTCAGTTCGCTGCCCTCGCGATAGTCGGCGTCGACCACGGCACTCACCTGGAGGAGGCCCGACGGCTCGGTCTCGCCGATCGCCTTGAGCCGGGCGTGCTCGGCCATGGGCAACGAGGCGATGTGCGCCTGGATGTGCGGATTCACCCCCTCGTGGATGAGCGGCACGCGAGCGGCGTGGCCGACGAGGCGGAAGCCGGGGCGATCGGCGATGCGGGTGTCCATGGTGTCGTTCCCTTCGACGGTCAGGCGGAACCTGAGTTTCGGTTGTGCGCGAAGGGGGCCGCCGTGACGCCGGACCTCTGCGGGCGAGGCGCCGTGCACGGCGCGGAACGCCCGGCCGAAGGCCTCGGTCGAGCCGTACCCGTAGCGGACCCCGATGTCGAGCAGCCGGTCGCCGTGGAGGACGTCGGTCGCGGCGACCGTCATGCGCCGGCGCCGGACGTAGTCCGACAACGGCAGTCCCGCCAGCGACGAGAACATCCGGCGCAGGTGGAACTCGGTCGTGCCGAGACTCCGGGCCAGCGCCGCGATGTCGAGCTCGTCGGACAGGTGCGCCTCGACGGTGTCGACGAGCCGGTTGAGCAGAGCGATCACGGTTCTCCCTTCACGCTCCAGCCTGCGCGTCGCGCCCGCCCGGCACCCGATCGTTCGGGTTCGATTCGATCATCGCGGTTCGCCGCGCGACCGCGGCCTGACCTCGTCCAGGAGATTCGGGTCGGGATCCGGGGTCAGGCCTTCGTTCGACGGGCGCGCCGTCGGATGATCCCGAAGATCAGGGTGCCGACGAACAACACGATTCCGATGATGGCGAGCCACAGCAGACCGTCGAAGGCGAAGCCGACGATCGACAGCACCACCCATGCCACGAGCAAGATCACGAGTACTGTCCACATGGTCGAGACGATACGCCGATCCGCACCCGGCCGAAATGGGACTCACCCGGACGAAACACGAAGCACCCGAACAATACAAGAAGGCCCCCGACAACCGATCAGGAGCCTTCGCGAATTCAGTTCTTCAAACAGCCATTCGAGCGGAGACGGCGGGATTTGAACCCGCGGTCCCCTTACGGGGACTCCACCTTAGCAGGGTGGTGCACTCGACCGGACTATGCGACGTCTCCTCGCGGGTACGCAAGCGCACACGCGACAGCCATCATAACCCGACGATCCTCCGAAAGACGATTCGAGCACCCTCGACGAGCTTCGGCGAGCGGCGGTCTACTGGTCTTCGAGCGTACGGCCCGCGGAGCACCGGGTCTCGGCGGCGGTCTGACCCGTGACGTCGCTCGGCAGCGGCTCGGTCGACGGGGTCGGCGTCGGCACCTCGGCGGTGTCTTCAGCAGGTGCCTCTTCGCCGCTCTCCTCGGTCGCGAGCGCGGCCGTTCCGGCCTCGCCGTCGGTCGCGGTCTCTTCGGCCGGCGGCGCACTGGGGTCGCCGGACGACGCGAACGTCGCGTCGTCGGCCGTCGGGTCGAAGGTGACCGGGGTGTCCTGCTGGAGGGCGAGGTTCACGATCTCGGCCGAGTCGCTCGGCACGACGCCACCGTCGCTGTAGCCGGTCGGGTACTGGATGAAGGCGATCTTCGAGAGGTCGACGTCTTTCATCGCCTTCGCGATCGAGACCATCGTCGTCGGGTCGGCCATCGTGTCGGAGAGCTCCATGTTCGCGAGCGCCGCCTTGGCGATCGAGTAGAGCGCGACGGGGTCGCCGAGCGTGCCGCCGTCTTGCAGCTTGCGCGCGAGCGCCGACATGAAGACCTGCTGGTTCGAGATGCGCCCGAGGTCGGAGCCGTCGCCGACGCCGTGCCGGGTGCGCAGGAACTGGAGCGCCTCGAGGCCCTTGAGGTCGTGCTCGCCGGCGGTGAGGTAGAGGTTGGTGTGCTCGTCTTCGATGGGCTCGGCGACGCAGACCGAGACGCCGCCGACGGCCTCGCTCATCGCGGCGACGCCCATGAACTGCACGGTGCCCGCGAACGGGATGGTGACACCGGTGAGCTGCTCGACCGTCTTCACGACGCACGGCATGCCGCCGTACGACAGCACCGAGTTCATCTTGACGCCGTACTGCTCGTAGAGCGGCTCGCCGGCCGGGTCGGCCGGGTCGACGCACTGCGGCACATCGACGAACATGTCACGGGGGAAGCTGATGACCTCGACGTGCGAGTGGTCCTGCGAGATGTGCAGGAGCATCGTGACGTCGTTGAGCACCGCGGTCTCTTCGTCGGGGTCGCCGAAGGCGTCGCCCTGGCCCTCACGGCTGTCGCTGCCGATGAGCAGCACGTTCACGCCGCCTTCCATCGCGCCGACGTCGGGCACGCCCTCGAGCACGTCGGCGTTGCCGAGCGACACCGTGGGCTTGAGCGTGTTCGCGAGGTCCCACGCGGCGTAGGCGGCGACCGCGCCGCCCGAGACGAGTGCGACGGCGACGAACGACGCCGTCACCTTCGCGAGCGTGCGCCAGATCGAGTGACGGCCGAGCCGTCCGTGGCGCGCCACCGCAGGGTTCTTCGCGGCGCGACGCGAGCTGGGTCGCAACGCTTCGTTCACCGTGGTCCTCTCCTGTCGGGTCGCGCGGAGGGCGTGGGATTCGAACCCACGAGGCATTGCTGCCCACTGGTTTTCAAGACCAGCTCCATCGGCCGCTCGGACAGCCCTCCATGCCCGTGCGACCCCCTCCGGGGCGGAGGAGATCGTGCAGGCAGGCCCCGATTCTAGCCGAATTGCGCTCTCGACAGCCTGTCAGTCGCGCCTGAAAGAGCCCTGAGGCGAGTCGGATGCCCCGGTCAGTCGCTGTTTCCAGTGACGCAGCGTACTTCGTTGCCAGTGAGCCCTGTGACGTCGGGAGGCAACTGTTCCTCGGCCGGCGTCGTCGCCGGCGCATCGGACGCGGGCGCCTCCTCGGCGGCCTGCTCGTCGTCGGCGGACTGCGCCTCATCGGCGGTCACGGTCTCCGCGTCCGCGTCGGTCGTCGCCTGCTCGACCGCGGGCGCCGAGGGGTCGGCGGTGCCGTAGCCCGCGTTGTCGTTCGCGCTGGGGTCGATGACGACCGGGCGGTCCTCCTGCAGGGCGAGGTTCACGACCTCGGCCGACTCGGCGGGCTGCACGTGCACGCCGTCGCCGTAGTCGGCCGTCGGGTACTGCACGAACGCGATCTTCGACAGGTCGGTGTCCTGCAGCGCGCGGGCGATCGACATGAGTCGGGCCGGGTTCTGCAACTCCTTCGAGAGCTCCATGTTCGAGAGCACGGCCTTCGCGATCGAGTAGAGCTTGACGGGGTCGCTCAGGGTGCCGCTCGACTGCAGCGTGCGCGCGAGCGACGCGAGGAAGGCCTGCTGGCTCGCGATGCGCCCGAGGTCGCTGCCGTCGTTGGCGGCCTTTCGCGTGCGCAGGAACGCGAGCGCCTCGAAACCCTTGATGCTGTGCGTGCCTGCCGAGAGCTTGAGCCCCGAGTCGCGGTCGTCGATCGGGTCGGCGAGGCAGACCTCGACGCCGCCGACGGCCTCAGACAGGGCGGCAACGCCCTTGAACTCGACGACGCCGGCGACCGGGATCTTCGTGCCCGTGAGCTGCTCGATCGTCATCGCGATGCACGTGAGGCCCCCATGCTCCAGCACGCTGTTGAGCGGCACGCCGGACATCGCCGACAGCGGGCCCGAAGCCGGATCGACCGGGTCTGGGCACTCGGGCACCGGCACGATCATGTCGCGCGGGAAGCTCACGACCTCGACGTGCGAGTGGTCCTGCGAGACATGCAGCAGCATGTTCACGTCGTTGAGAATGCCCGAATCCTCTTCGGGGTCGCCGAAGGAGCCGTCGGCAGGGCGCTTGTCGCTGCCGACGAGCAGGAAGTTGAGGCCGCCGTCCATCGCACCGATGTCGGGCACCCCCGCGAGCATGTCCTCGCTCGCGAGCGAGGCACCCTGCTTGACCGAACCGACGAGGTCGACGGCCGCGTAGGCGGCCACCGCGGTCGCGCTCACCGCCACCACGGCGACGACGGATGCCACGAGCTTCAGGGTCGCGCGCGGCCCGGTGTGCCGCGGCAGGCGCCCGTGACGCGTCGGCTCGGGCGCGCCGACCGGCGCCGCGGCGTCGCTCGGCTCCTCGGTCTGGTGCTCCACGTCGTCCCCTCCCGACCACACGAGTCTATTTGCCGCGCCCCCACGCGGCCTGTGCGTCTTCCCCGGTCAGGGCAGCGTGTCGAGGATCGACGCGAGTCCGGCCTCCTCGACGGCGCCGGTCACCTCGCCGGCCGCCGCCCGCACCTCATCGGGCGCCTGGCCCATCGCGACCGCGCGACCGGCGGCCCCCGCCCAGGCGAACATCTCGAGGTCGTTGCGGCCGTCGCCGACGGCGAGCACCCGGTCGGCCCGGGCCCCGAGCCATCCGCGCACCCGTTCGAGCGCGGTCGCCTTGTTGACCCCGTCGGGCGCGATGTCGAGCCACGCCGTCCACCCGATCGCGTAGCTGACGTGGTGCAGGCCCATCTGGTCGACGATCTCGAAGAACTCGTCGAGCCCGTGCTCGAGGCTCGTCACGACGACGCGGGTGGCGCGCTGGTCGAGCAGTTCGTCGAAGACGACCTCGCGGGCGTTCTCGAGGTTCCACTCGGTCATGCCCGCGGTGTAGAGCCGGTATCCGTCGGGGAGTTCGACCATGAACTTGCCCGACGGCAGGAACGCCCGGATGCGCTCCAGCACCGCGGTCGGGTCGAACGTCTCGACGTGCTCGCGCGAGTACCCGCCCTCGGCGGTGTCGTCGCGGCGCATCGTGATGGCGCCGTTGGCGCACACCACGTACTCGGGCGTGAGCCCGAGCTGTTCGAGCACCGGCCGCGTCGTCGCCCACGAGCGACCGGTCGCGAGCGTGACGAGGTGGCCCCGGTCGGCCGCAGCGGCCACGGCGTCGGCGACGAGATCGTCGATCGTGCCGTCTTCGTGCATGATCGTGCCGTCGACGTCGAGCGCGACGAACCACTGGTCAGCCGCGATCTCGCTCGCCGTCGCCTGCTCGCTCATCGCGCGACGGGCTCGAATCGCTCGAGGCCGCCGAGATAGCCCCGCAGCGCCTCGGGCACGATCACCGAGCCGTCGGACTGCTGGTGCGTCTCGAGGATCGCGACGATCCAGCGGGTCGTCGCGAGCGTGCCGTTGAGGGTCGCGACCGGCGCGGTCTTGCCGCTCTCGGTGCGGTGGCGGATGTCGAGGCGGCGGGCCTGGAACGTCGTGCAGTTCGAGGTCGAGGTGAGCTCGCGGTACGCGTTCTGCGTCGGCACCCACGCCTCGATGTCGTACTTGCGTGCGGCGCTCGAGCCGAGGTCGCCCGCCGCGGTGTCGATGACGCGGTACGCGAGCCCGAGGCTCTGCAGCATCTCCTCCTGCCACGCGAGCAGGCGCTCGTGCTCGGCCTCGGCCTCGGCCGGGTCGATGTAGGTGAACATCTCGAGCTTGTTGAACTGGTGCACGCGGATGATGCCGCGCGTGTCCTTTCCGTGCGAGCCGGCCTCGCTGCGGTAGCAGGTCGACCAGCCGGCGTACCGGATCGGGCCGTTCGACACGTCGATGATCTCGTCGGCGTGGTAGCCGGCGAGCGCGACCTCGCTCGTGCCCGTGAGGTACAGCTCCTGCTCTGGCAGGTAGTACACCTCGTCGGCGTGGGCGCCGAGGAACCCGGTGCCGTTCATGATCTCGGGACGCACGAGCGTCGGCGTGATGAGCGGGGTGAACCCTGCGGCGATCGCGCGGTCGAGGCCCATGTTCATGAGGGCGAGCTCGAGGCGGGCGCCGACGCCCTTGAGGTAGTGGAAGCGCGCGCCCGACACCTTCGCGCCGCGCGGCATGTCGATCGCGTCGAGCAGCTCGCCGATCTCGAGGTGGTCGCGCGGCTCGAAGTCGAACGCGGGGATCTCGCCGACCTCGCGCAGCACGATGTAGTCGTCCTCCCCGCCGGCGGGCACGCCGTCGATGACGATGTTGCCGAGCTTCTGCACGGCGAGCGTGAACTCGGCCTCGGCGTCGCTCACCGCCTGGTTCGCGGCCTTGACCCGCGCCGCGAGCTCTTGCGCCTGGGCGACGAGCGCGGCCTTCGCGTCTTTCGGGGCCTGGGCGACCTGCTTGCCGAACGCGTTCTGCTCGGCGCGGAGCGTCTCGAAGACGGTGATCGCGGTGCGGCGCGCCGAATCGGCGGCGACGGCCTCGTCGACGAGCGCCGAGGACTCGCCACGGAGCTCCTGCGAACGCTTGATGAGGTCGGGGTTCTCGCGGAGCAGCACGGGGTCGATCACCCGAGCAAGTCTAGCCCGCGGCATCCACGGGTCTTCAGCGAACTCCCGCGCGCAGGTGCCGTACCGTTGGCAGTGTGACGGCCCAACACCAGACCAGCGCGGATGGCTCGGAGCCGCGCCCGCGCGCGGCGGTCATCAGCAACCCCACGAAGTCGGGGGTCGATGCGCTCCGCGCCGCCGTCGAGCGCGCCGAGGAGCGGCAGGGGTTCGCCCCGTCGCTGTGGATCGACACCACCGAGGACGACCCGGGCAAGGGCATGGCCCGCGAAGCGGTCGAGGCCGGCGCCGACCTCGTGATCGCGGCCGGCGGCGACGGCACCGTGCGCTCGGTCGCGGCCGGGCTGCGGGGCACCGGGGTCCCGATGGGCATCGTGCCGCTCGGCACGGGCAACCTGTTCGCGCGCAACCTCGACATCCCGGTGAACGACGTCGACGACGCCGTGGTGCTCGCGTTCGCCGGGCTCGACCGGGCGGTCGACGTGCTCATCGCCCGCGTGCGTCGGCCCGACGGCAGCACGGAGGCGCACGCGTCGCTCGTGATGGCGGGCATCGGCATCGACGCGACGATGATCGCGAACACGAATCCAGACCTCAAGAAGAAGGTGGGCTGGCTCGCCTACGTCGACGCGGGCCTGCGGGCGCTGCCGAACTCGGAGCCGTTCCGCATCGTGCACCGCCTCGACGGCGGCCGGCACCACCGGTCGAGGGTGTCGAGCATCCTCGTGGCCAACCTCGGCTACCTGCCGGGCAACCTCGAGCTCATCCCCGACGCCGAGATCGACGACGGCCGCCTCGACGTCGTGCGGCTGCAGCCGCGCAACCTGTTCGGCTGGCTGTTCGTGTGGCGTGTCATCGCGTGGGAGAACCGGGTCATGCGCAAGACCGCGATCGGCCGGCAGGTGCTCGACCTCACGGGTGGCAACCGCCGGCAGGTCGTCGCGTACTCGCGTGGTCGCAACGTCGACCTCGCGATCGAGGGCGGGCCGCAGGAGTTCGAGATCGACGGCGACGAGTTCGGCACCGTCGTCGCGGCGCGGTTCGAGGTCGACCCGGCGTCGCTCGTCGTGCGGGTGCCGCGCTGACCGCTCCGGTGGTCGAGTAGCGAAGCGAGTCGAGACCCTCAGCCGAGCATCGATCCCTCCGCCGACGAGGAGGCCTTCGGGTCGGGGAGCCGACGCATGCGCAGCGCGTTCAGCACGCCGAGCAGCCCCGCGAGGATGGGCACGATGAGCGCGACCTGCAGGGCGATGAACCGCGAGTCGGTGTTGATGCGCAGGATCTCCTCCTGCACGGCTGGCGGCTGGTCGACGAGGAGCTCGGCGAGCCCGGTGTCGGTCATGATCTCGGCGTCCTCCTCGAGGACGGTCGAGACCTGCTGCGCCTCCTCGGCGCTCAGCACCGTGCTCGACTCGGCGCTCGCCGTGAACGTGAACGCGAGCGTCGCGAGCATGATCGCCCCCGCGAAGGCGAGTCCGAACGAGAGACCGAACGAGCCGGCCGCCGAGTTGACACCCGCCGCCTCGCTGACCCGCTCGTCGGAGATCGGCGACAGCGTGTAGTTGTTGAGCTGCGAGACGAGCAGGCCGAGGCCGCATCCGGCGACGATGAGCGGCAGCGTGAGGTACCAGCCCGAGTCGGCGATCGGCACGATCGGCACGAGCACCCCGACGCCCACGACGACGAGGGCGAAGCCCCACAGGATGATGCTCGCCGGCCTGCGTCTCAGCCCGCGGCCGGCCAGCAGGGCGACGACGAACATGCTGAGCGAGAGCGGCGCGATCGAGAGCCCGGCCTGCAGCGCGTTGTACTCGAAGACCATCTGCAGGTAGATCGGCAGCACGATCATGGTGCCGCCGAGGGCGATCTGCTGCAGCAGCTGCCCGCTCGCCCCGGTGCGGAACATCTTCGACTCGAAGAGGGCCGGGTCGAGCAGCACGGGCTTGCCGGCGCGCTTGCGGTTGCGCAGCCAGAAGACGAGGAGGCCGAGGCCAAGCACGCCGATGCCGATGATGAGGCCGACGTAGCCGCCGCCCTCCTGCCAGACGAGGATGCCGGTGACCACGCCCCCCATTCCGATGATCGAGAGCAGCGCGCCGACGATGTCGACCGACCGATCGCCGTGATACGGCACATCCTTCACGAGCCCGATGCCCGCGAGCACCACGGCGATGATGAGCGCCTCGAGCGCGAAACCGACCCGCCACGAGAGGAAGGTCGTGATGAACCCGCCGAGCAGGGGCCCGACGGCGGCGGCGATCGCCGCCGAGGCGCCGACGAGCGCGTACACCCGCTTCTGGTGGTCGCCCTCGAAGTTGCCGTGGATGAGCGACTGCATCGCAGGCAGCAGCAGCGACGCGCCGATGCCGCCGATCACCGCCCAGAAGATGATGATCGCGGTGAGGTCCTGCGCGAACACCATGGCGATCGCACCGATCGCGTAGCCGAGGAGGCCCAGGACGTACGCGAGCTTCCGGCCGATGAGGTCGCCCGTCTTGCCGCCGATGAGGATGAACGCCGCCGAGACGAGGGCCTCGAGCGCGATCGCGCCCTGCACGCCGCTCACCGTGGTGTCGAGATCGCGCACGACCGCGGAGATCGACACGTTCATGAGCGAGGTGTCGACCACGAGCACGAACATGGCCATCGCGAGCAGGAGCGCGAGCTTGCCGTTGAACCGCCCTTCGGCGGTGCCGCGAGAGTCCATGGCTCACTCAAGCACACCCGCGGCCGGGCCGGAAGGGCCCGCTCCGGTTCGAAGCGGTCCGAAACGGCGCGCAGACGGGGGCGGGGCCGGCCGGCCGGCCGGTCCCGCCCCCCGGTTCGCGCCTGCGTCAGCCGCAGGTCACGATCGCGTCGGCCCAGTCCGCGCGGTCCCACCATTCGGCCTGGCCGGCGGGCGAGCCCGCCGCGTTCGGGTCGACCACGAGCTCGAGCCGCTCGACACCGGTGACGTCGACGTCGACCTCGGCGGCCAGCCCCTTCGTCATCGCGCCGCTGTCGTAACGCACCTCGCCGTCGGCGACGACCCGGAAGATGACGTTGGGCGATGCCCCCGCCTTGTTCATGATGTCGTCGATGCCCACGACCGCCGCGAACGCCGAGCACTGCCCGCCGAGGTTGAATCCGATCGTGGTCGGCGAGTTGACCCCGAGCCCCTTGCCGTACTCGACGCCGGCGAGCCGGATCGGCTTGCCGTCGCCGTACGCGGCCTCGCCGATCTCGGTGTCGCGCTCGATCGGCCCGTAGGCCGCGTTGAGCGACGCCGAGGCGAACGGCAGGTCGGAGAGGAAGTGCTCGCCCGCCGTCGGCGGCTCGGGCACGTCGGGCACGGTCGCGTCGTGGGCCTCGACCGCGCGTCCGGCGAGCTCGACGATGTCGCCCTCGGGCTCGGTGAGGAACGCCGAGGTGTCGGTCGACGCCGTGAACTCGGCGCCGACGGCGTACCAGTCGATCGACGCCGGGGCCCTGCCGGTGTCGAAGGCCGTCTGGATGCTCGCGAAGAACCGCTCCCACCGGTCCTTGTAGTAGGTGCTGACGAGACCCTGCCACTCGCGGTTCGCGTAGTCGTTGAGGCCGGCGTCGACGGCGCTGCGGTCGCCCCACGTCGTGACGATCGACCGCGCGTCGAACTCGAGCCGGTCGGCCTCGGCCGCATCGGCGCCCGCGGCGCGTGCGTCGGCGATCCAGCGGCCGAGGAGCGTCTGCGGCTGCGTCGCGACGATCGCGTCGAGCAGGTCCATGTTGCCGAGCCACTCCTCGCTGAGCCCGGTGAAGGCCGCCCGGTCGCGCATGCCGTAGGCCTGCTGCAGCTGCGGCAGCAGCACCCGCGAGGTGTTCGAGGTCACCTGGCGCGCGACATCCATGAGGTCGTACCGGTAGCTCGCGTTCCCGCCCGCGGCGGGAGCGGCGGCGAGCAGGTGGTCGAGCGCCTCGGCGAACCGGTCGGGGTCGTACGAGAGGCTGCCCGGCGACCAGGTCGCCGCGGCGCTCGCCGACAGCGACGGGCGGGCGCCGTAGAGCCCGTCGTGCGCCTCGCTGTAGCCCTCGTTGTCGGGCAGGGTGTAGGCCGTCTCTGCGAGAATGCGCCAGGCCGCCTTCAGCTCCGGGTCGTCGACGCCGTACCGGCGCTCGGTCCAGGCGTCGAACCACGCGTTCACGTCGACGGGGCCGTCGCGCCACGCGAGACCGGCGAAGAAGTCGATCGCGGCAGGGTTGTTGAGTCCGCCCTCCGGCAGGGCCGCGATGCCGTCGACGCGGCTGCCGTCACGGTTCAGCCACTCGTCGAACAGCTCGTTCCACTTCGCGAGCTCGGCACCCATCGTCGTGTGCCCGCCGAAGTTCCAGATCGTGCCGAACGCGTACGGCACCCCGCTCCACTTGGCCTCGAGGTCGCCGCGCGCCCAGCGGTCCGACAGGCCGTCCACGATGAAGGTCGTCTCGGAATCCACCGCAGCGGCGACATCCTCGGGCGGGTTGTTCTGCCAGCCGAGCAGCACCCAGGTCGCCCCGGGCTGCGCCGTCTGCAGGGCCGTCTCGATCGCGCGCGTCGCGGCGGGCACGTCGACGCTGCCGCGGCGGCCGCCCTCGTGCAGCACGTCCATCTTGTACGCGTTCGAGGCGCCCAGCTTCTCCTCGGATGCCTCGTAGAAGGCCTCGGCGACCGCCGGGAACACGGCCGAGTTCGGGTCGAGCCAGCCGGGGCGCTGGAACCCGACCCAGCCGCCCTGCGGCTCGACGCGCGCGTCGGCGTTGCGGTCGGCGAAGTCGGTCGGCACGGTGCCGAAGTACCCGGGCAGCACGGGGGTCATGTCGAGCTCGCGCAGCCGGTCGGCGATCTTGCGACCGAGTTCGGTGCGCTCCTCGAGCAGCGCCTCGCTCGTGCCGGCCGGATAGCCCGACATGTTCTGCAGCAGCCACCAGGGTTGGTGACCCGGCAGCGGGATCCACGCGCGGGCCTCCTCGGCCGAGTAGCCGAACTGCTCGAGCACCTCGGCGTAGACCGCTTCGGAGCCGACCGGCATGAACACCTCGTTGAAGCCGAGCGCGGCGAGTTCGTCGATCTCGCGCTCCCACTCGTCCCAGGTGCGGTAGGCGCCGGTGTAGCCGTCCTCGGTGTCGTTGCCGTAGAACCGGTGGCTGACGTTCGACGTCGCCGTGATCGGCTCGGCGGGCAGGGGCAGCGCCGCCTCGGGGTCGAGGTTGCGCACGTTCCACGAGACCGACTGGCCGATCGTGGCGAGGTAGGCGTTGACCCCGGCGATCGCCGTCGCCGAGTCGGTCGCCGCAACGCGCACGTGGTTGCGCTTCGAGGTGATCTCGTAGGCGTCGGCGCCGTCGGCGGACTCGAGCATCGCGAGATCGAACCCGTCGGATGCCTCGCCGAGCAGCCGCTCGACGGCGTCGCGCGCGGGCTCGAGGCCCGGCGCCGTCTTGGGCGGCACGTCGAGCTTCGCGTCGCGGGCAGGAGGCTCGGCGTTCGCCGCGCCGGCGGTGCCGGTCGTCAGCAGGAGTGCGGTCGCGATCGTGGCGAGCGGAGCGAGGGCCGCTCGTCGACGTCGTCTGGGCGTTGGGTGCATCATCGGGCCTTTCGCCGGTCGTTCGGATGCGGCGCGGATCGCGCCGCCATCCCGACCCAATCAGACCTCCGACCTTTACGCAAGGTCTTAACGTAAAGTCTCGGCTAAACTAACCGCCGGAACGGAGGCCGCATGAACGACCCGATCGTCGGCACCGCACGACTCAAGCGCTACAACACCGCGAGGGTGCTCGACGAGCTGCGCTCCGGCGGCGAGCCGGTGCGCATCGTCGAGATCGCGGAGCGCACCGGCCTCACCCGCTCGACCGTCGCCACGATCATCGAGGAGCTCGACGCCGACGGCTGGCTGCGCCGGCACGACCCGCTCGGCGCCCTCGGGCGGCCGGCAGCGCGGTTCTCGGTGACGCCCGAGCGCTTCCACGTGCTCGGCGTCGACATCGGACTGCACCGCGTCGTCGCCGAGGTCGCCGACGCCGCGGGCGCCGTGATCGCCGAGGCGAACGCCCTCCACGAGGTGCACGACGGCCGCGAGCTGCTGCGCCTCGTCAACGCGACCGTCGACCGCGCCCTCGCCGCGGCGGCCCTCGAACGCGGCGGCATCGCGGCGGTCTCGGTCGCGAGCGTCGGCATGATCGACCGCGCCGAGGGGCGCGTGCGCGTCATCCGGGGCATCGACGCGTGGACCGACCTCGACCTGACCCGCGAGCTCGGCCGCGGGTTCGGCGTCGACGTCGACCTCGACAACGACGCGAATCTCGCCGCCCTCGCCATGTCGGAGCTCGACGACTGCCCGCCGTCGTTCCTGACGGTGCAGTGGGGCGAGCGGCTCGGCGCCGGCCTCGTGCTCGACGGTCGGCTCTACCGCGGCCAGCTCGGAGCCGCCGGCGAGATCGGCGCGCTCATGGTGACCGACCCGTGGAGCGGCGAGCGCGCGACGCTCGAGGCCGTGGTCGGCGCCGAGCACATCGACGAGATCGCCCGGCTCGTCGCGGCGAGGGACCCGTTCACCCGACTCGCCTCCGAGCTCGGCGCTGAGGCCGCCGCCGCCCACGTGTTCGAGCGGGCCAACGACGGCGAGCGCGCGGCCACCGAGATCGTCGACCAGCTCGCCGACGTCGCCGCGCGGGCGCTCGCGCCGATCCTGCTCGCGCTCGACCTGCACCGGGTCTACGTGACGGGCGGCATCGCGCGCGGCGGCGATGTGCTCACCGCCGCCCTCGAACGACGGCTCACCGCGATCGGCGCCGCACCGATCGAGGTGCGGTTGTCGCCGTTCGCCGAGAACACGGTGGTGCGCGGCGCCGTCACCGCCGCCGTGCGGTCGGCCTGGGAGTCGGCGCTCGACGGCGGCCTCGGCTCCGACGCGCGCACGAGGGCGCGGAGTTCCGCCCGCTGAGCGCGGGCTCAGCTCGACTGCGTCGATCTCGCCGCAGGACGGCGCAGCGCGCGGTGCGCCTCGTGCACGACGACCGCGACGACCGCCGCGACGACCGTGAGCGCGATGGTGCCGATGACCGCCTGGGCGAACTGGCCGCGGGCCATCGCGTCGAGCTGCGCCTGCTGCGTGTCGTCGACGACCATGCCGTTGCCGTCGACCACGATGCCCGAGTTCAGCACGATGGTCTCCTGGATCGCGCCGATCAGTCCCGGCATCGCGATGAGGCCCGCCGCGGCGATCGCGACGAGCGCCCACCACGCGGCCGAGCGCGCGAACCCGTTTCGCGGGGAGTCCGCCTCGCAGAGCCGGGCCGCCATCGCGGTCACGACGACGAGTCCGACCCCACCCGCCATGAGCAACGACGGCGACATCGCCCAGCCGAGGGTGCGCAGCAACTGCGCAGTGGGATCTTCGGCCGGTGACGGGCTCGCGTACCAGCTCGTGTCCGCGTTGGTGAGCCAGCTCAGCCAGGCACCGATCACGGTGACCGCCCCGGTGACGGCCCACCCTGCAGCGAGCCACACCCAGGTACGGCGTCCGAGCGGCTCTGCCGCGGGCTCCGGCGCCGGACCGAACCCATCGTCCTCGTCGGGCATCCCCGTGTGGACAGGTGCGGAATCGAGCGGGTCGCGCCGCACTGGATCCGAGCGGCCGGAGTCGTCGTCGCGCTCGAGGTCCGCCTCGTCGTCGCGATCCGGTTCGAGCACCGCGAACAGGTCGAGTTCCTCGTCGGTGTCGCGTTCGACCGGCACGTTCTCGGCCGGGGATGCGACCGATGCCGTGCTCGCCTCCGAGACGATCGGTGCCGCGGTGCCGGACGCCCCAGTGCCCGACGCCGTCGCCGCGACGGTCGGCTCGACGCCCTGCGCACGGCCCGCGGCCGAGGCATCCGCCCCGTGCCCGTCATACCCGCGCTGGAACCGCGCGTCGTAGCGAGGGTCGATGCCCTCGCGTGCCCCGGTCATCGTCGACCCCCTCCGTGAGCCCGCGCCGCCGTCAGGCGCCGTCGGGTTCGCCGCTCAAGAGCCCGCGCAACCAGTCGCGGGCCTCGATGAAGATCTCGTCATCGTACTTCGAGTGGTACTCGATCTCGCGCCGGTCGGCGCGCGGATAGGAGCCGAGGAAGATCACCTTCGGCGAGTAGCGGCGGAGGCCGAGCAGCGCGTCGGCGACCCGCTCGTCTTCGACGTGCCCCTCGAGATCGATCACGAAGCGGTACCGGCCGAGCGCGTCGCCGATCGGCCGCGACTGGATGAGCGAGAGGTTCACGCCCCGCGTCGAGAACTGCTCGAGCATGTCGAGCAGCGCGCCCGGCTCGTCGTCGGGCAGTTCGACGATGAGGCTCGTCTTGTCGGCGCCCGTCGGCGCCGGGACGACGCGCGACCGGCTCACGAGCACGAAGCGGGTCACCGCGTTGGGGTTGTCGCCGATGTCGCGGGCGAGCACGTCGACGTCGAGGTGCTCGGTGATGCCGGGCGGGGCGACGGCCGCGTCGGCCTGCGCCGATTCGAACAGGGATGCCGCGGCCTGCACGTTGCTCGTCGCGGGAATGTGCCCGTGGTTCGGCAGCTCGCGCTCGAGCCAGCCGCGCGACTGCGCGTACGCGACGGGGTGGGCGTTGACGACCCGGACCTCGGCGAGCGTCGTGCCCGGGCGGGCGACGAGCACGAAGTTGACCGGCACGAGGTACTCGCCGACGATGCGCAGGCCGGGCACGGTCGCCAGTGCGTCCTGCGTGGCGCTCACTCCCCCGTCGATCGAGTTCTCGATCGCGATCATCGCGGCCGTCGAACGGCCCTCGACGACGTCGGCGAGCGCCTCGCCGACGTTGTTCACCGGGCGCCAGTGCTTGCCCGCCGCCTCGGGCACCTGCTTCAGCGCCGCCTCGGTGAAGGTGCCCGCCGGCCCGAGATACGAGTACGTCTCGTGAGGGGGCGTCGCCGAGGCATCCGTCGTCATGCGCCAAGCCTAACGAGCGGGGCGGGAGCCGACTGCGATACTGCCCACGTGGAGACCGCGGCGATCACGAGGGCCGTGCCGGGCGATGCGGAGCGGCGCATCGCGCTGCGCCGTATGAAGCGCGTCGCGACGAGCCTGCTCGCGGTGGCCGCCGTCGTGTTCGCAGTGTCGTTCGCCCTGCAGGACGAGATCGCCTGGATGGGCTACGTGCGCGCCGCCGCCGAGGGCGCGATGGTCGGCGCGATCGCCGACTGGTTCGCGGTCACGGCGCTGTTCCGCCATCCGCTCGGACTGCCGATCCCGCACACGGCGATCATCCCGCGGCGCAAGGACGAGATCGGGGCGAGCCTCGGGGCCTTCGTCGAGCACGAGTTCCTCTCCGACGAGGTCGTGCTCGGCAAGCTGCGCTCGATCGGCATCTCGCGGCGGGTCGGCGGTTGGCTCGCGGCGCCCGAGAACGCCGAACGGGTGACCGCCGAGGCCTCCGTCGCCGCACGCGGCGTGCTCACGATGCTCGGCGACGACGACGTCGAGGACGTGATCGAACGCCTCGCCCGCCGCCACCTGTTCGAGCCCGAGTGGGGGCCGGCGATCGGCCGCATCGGGGCGCAGCTCGTCGCGGCCGACCAGCAGCGCGCCGCCGTCGACGCCGTGCTCGAGAAGGCCGAGTCGTGGCTCGCCGGGCACCCGGAGGCGTTCGGGCGCATGGTCTCCGAGCGGCTGCCGCGGTGGGTGCCGGGCTTCGTCGACCGCCTCGTCGACGACCGCGCGCATCGCGAGGTGCTCGCCTTCGTGCGCGCGGTGCGCGCCGACGACGCGCACCCGCTGCGCCTCGCGATCGACCGCTATCTCGCGGAGCTCGCCGACGACCTGCAGCACGACCCGGCCATGATCGCCCGGGTCGAGCGGCTCAAGGCCGAGCTGCTCGCGAGCCCGCGCGTGCGCGAGTTCGCGGGCGAGGCGTGGGCCGCCGTGAAGGCGACCCTCGTCGACGGGCTCGCCGACCCCTCGAGCGAGCTGCGCACCGGACTGCGCGCGGCGATCGTCGAGGTCGGCACCCGCCTCGCGACCGACGACGCCCTCGCGGCGAAGGTCGACGACTGGGTGACGGATGCCGCGGCCTACGTCGTGCGCAACTACCGGCACGAGATCGCCGGCGTCATCACCGAGACCGTCGAGCGCTGGGACCCGCGCGAGACGACCGAGAAGCTCGAGCTGCAGGTCGGGCGCGACCTGCAGTTCATCCGCATCAACGGCACGGTGGTCGGCGCGCTCGCGGGCGTCGCCATCTACGCGGTCGCGACGGGCGTGCACGCGCTCGCCGTCTCGATGTGATGTCCCGGCCGGTGGCGGGCGCAGTCCCATTCCTCAGGTGAGTCCCGCCCCATGCGGGGCGGACGCGTCGAACGATCGCGGCCCGTCTGCGGGACGCCCGGTCCCTCCCGCATCGCGGGGCGCGGTGCCAGACTGGGGGGCATGCACGAGCGAGCGGGAACCCCGGCCATCGAGTCCGACCTCATCGACGTGGAGGCGCTCGTCAGGGCGTACTACGAGCTGAAACCCGATGCGTCGGTGCCCGGGCAGCGCGTCGCGTTCGGCACCTCGGGCCACCGCGGCTCGTCGCTCACGACGAGCTTCAACGAGCACCACATCCTCGCGACCACGCAGGCGATCGTCGAGTACCGCGCGGCGCAGGGCATCACGGGCCCGCTCTTCATCGGCGCCGACACCCACGCGCTCAGCGCCCCCGCCCAGACGACCGCGCTCGACGTGCTCGTCGGCAACCAGGTGCGGGTGCTCGTCGACGAGTTCGACGACTACGTGCCGACGCCGGCGCTCTCGCACGCGATCCTGACCTGGAACAACGACCCCGCGAAGCGCGCGGAGGGCGAGGCCGACGGCATCGTCATCACGCCGTCGCACAACCCGCCGCAGGACGGCGGCTTCAAGTACAACCCGCCGCACGGCGGACCGGCCGACAGCGACGCGACCGCGTGGATCGCGGCGCGCGCGAACGAGCTCATCGAGGGCGGGCTGCGCGGCGTGAACCAGGCCGAGCCGAGCGGCGTCGAGACCTACGACTTCCGCGGCGCGTACGTGGCCGATCTGGCGAACGTGATCGACATGGAGGCGATCGCGCGCAGCGGCATCCGCATCGGCGCCGACCCGCTGGGCGGAGCCTCCGTGCACTACTGGGCGGCGATCCGCGACCGATACGGGCTCGACCTCACCGTCGTGAACGAGCGCGTCGACCCGACGTGGTCGTTCATGACCCTCGACTGGGACGGCAAGATCCGGATGGACCCGTCGAGCCGCAACGCGATGGCCTCGGTCGTCGCGAAGGCGGGCGCGTACGACCTGCTCACCGGCAACGACGCCGACGCCGACCGGCACGGCATCGTCACCCCCGACGGCGGGCTCATGAACCCGAACCACTACCTCGCGGTCGCGATCGAGTACCTGTTCGCGCACCGACCGGGCTGGCGCGACGACGCCGCGATCGGCAAGACGCTCGTGTCGAGCTCGATGATCGACCGGGTCGCCGCGTCGCTCGGCCGCCGCCTCTGGGAGGTGCCGGTCGGCTTCAAGTGGTTCGTGCCCGGGCTCGTCGACGGCTCGGTCGGCTTCGGCGGAGAGGAGAGCGCGGGCGCATCGTTCCTGCGCTTCGACGGCACCGTCTGGACGACCGACAAGGACGGCATCCTGCTGTGCCTGCTCGCGGCCGAGATCCGCGCGGTCACAGGCAGGTCGCCGTCGGAGCTGTACGCCGACCTCGTCGAGCGCTTCGGCGAGCCCGCCTACGAGCGGGTGGATGCCGCGGCGAACGCCGCGCAGAAGACCGCCCTCGGCCGACTCGACGGCGACGCGATCGCCGCGACTGAGCTCGCGGGAGACCCGATCAGCGCGAAGCTGTCGAAGGCGCCGGGCAACGACGCCGCGATCGGCGGGGTGAAGGTCGAGACGGCCGAGGCCTGGTTCGCCGCGCGGCCGAGCGGCACGGAGGACGTGTACAAGATCTACGCCGAGTCGTTCAAGGGGCCCGAGCACCTGAAGCTCGTGCAGGCCGAGGCGAAGCGCATCGTCGACGGCGCGCTCGACGTCTGACGCCTACTTCAGCGAGAAGTAGGTGACCGAGCCGCCCGACGCGAGCGCCTCGTCGACGTCCCAGTAGTCGGCGTCCTTCGTGTGGCCGCCGACCCAGATGCGGGTCGTGCCGCCCGAGTGCACGACCCGGGTCACGACGGCCGTGTGGTCGCGATCGCCCGAGTCATCCCAGTCGAACTGGGCGATGTCACCGACCTTGACGAGGCCGCGCTGCGAGTCGTCGAGCGCGGTGGCGAGGTCGGTGCGGCCGAGCAGGTAGTCCCGGAGCGCGGTCGAACTGGCCCAGCTCGGCGACATGGCGCCGGTCGCGTGGTCGTAGTACCAGCCGTCGTTCATCTTCCAGCCGCGGGCGATGAGCGACTGGCTCGTGAAGTTGGCGCAGTCGACACCGCTCAGGACGGTGTACGCGTCGGAGTTGTAGTCGCTCCAGTGGGCGAGCACGTAGCCGACCTGCGCGTCGATGCGGGGGTCGGTCGTGTAGTTCAGCGTGAGCGCGGTCGGCGCCTCGTTCGTCGACGCCTCGACGATGCCCGAGAGGTCGCTCGTCGACGCCGACGGCACGTCGACGCCGGCCGCGACCGACGCGGCGGACGCCTCGACGGGGACCGGGTTGCCCGCGGCGTCCGAGAAGCTCACCTCGACGCCGCCGAGCGAGTCGGCCGACGTCGCCGGCACCGCGAACGTCACGGTGCTCTCGTCGGCCGCGACGATCGTCGCAGCGGTTCCCGCGACCGTCACCCCGCCGACCTGGTCGAGTCCCTCACCGGTCACGGTCACCTTCGTGCCGCCCGTGAAGGGCACCGACGCGGTCGAGAGCCCGCTCGTGATGGTCGGCCGCTCGTCGGCCAGCGCCGCCGTCGAGACGATCTCGTCGCGGGCCGCCGCCGCCTCCGGCGATGCCGCGCGGACGGTGCTCGTCGAGCCCGGCACGCCGCCCGCGGTCACGGCGATCGCCGACCCGTCGGGAGCGATCGCCGAGGCGACGGCGCCGAAGGCGGTCACGCCGAACAGCGCGGTCGTCGCGCCGAGCGCGACGAGCCGGCGCGCACCGCTCGACGGGCGTCGGTTGCGCGCGTGGTCGGCGCGGTGCCGCGGGTGGCGGTCGCCCGGGTCGGTACCGGGCGGGTCGGGCGTGGCGGCCGTGCCGGCCGTGGTCGGCCGGGTGGGCCCGTCGGCCGGCCCGACTGCACCGTCGCCGTGGCGACGGGACGTCGGCGGGCCCGGGTTACGGGGAACGGAACCCGGACCCTGCGGCGTCCCGGCGTCGGGAGCCTCCGGATCGGCCGGCGCCGCGTCGGGGGACGCTGCGGCACCGGCCGATGCGTCGCGACCGCGCATCGCGGCCACGAATCCGCGACGAGCCTTCGCGGGACGGGAGGGCTCGGCCGTATCGGGCGCGGCCGAGTCCTCCCGGGTGCCGACCGGTTCCACCGCGTGCTCGAACGAGTCCCCCTCGCCGTCGCCGTCGACCGTCGCCTCCGCGCCTTCGGCGAGGAGTGCGGGGTCGATCGCGCCCGGCGCGCGGAACGTCGCGCGCCGGCGCTGCGGCATGGGGGCAGGCGGAGTCTTGGAGATTCGTTTGAACACGGGATGGGTTCCGGTCGGCGTTTCGGGGGACACGAAACCTCACCACGCGAGTTTGTGAGGAACCCTCTCGAACTCTGGGAAGACGATGAGAGCGATCTCCCAACACCCTGCACGCGACGTTGCGGACCCCGTCGTCAACTGTTCTAATAGTCATAGAACAGTTGTGAAAGGAGTGTCGCCGTGCTGATACGCGTCGACCCCGCGAGCGAGACACCGATCTTCGCCCAGGTGGCCGCATCGGTGCGGGCGGATGCCGCGGCCGGGCGCCTGCGGGCCGGCGACAAGCTGCCCTCGGCACGCGAGGTCGCCGCCTCGCTCGGCGTGAACCTCCACACGGTGCTGCGGGCCTACCAGTCGCTGCGCGAGGAGGGCCTCGTCGACATGCGCCGCGGTCGCGGCGCGGTGGTCACCGAGGCCGTCGAACCGCTCGCGCAGCTGCACCACGACGTCGCGACGCTCGTCGCGCGTGCCAAAGAGCTCGGGCTCTCCCCCGACACCCTCGCCGCCCTCGTGAAGGAGACGTACCGATGACCGCATCCGACGATGTCCGCACCGCCCGCCGCCGCTACCTCGTGGTCGGCTGCGCCGTCCCGGTCGCGCTGACGCTCGTCGCCGTCGCGCTCATGCTCGCCTGGCTGCCCGACATGCCCGCCACCGTCGCGACGCACTGGAGCAGCACCGGCGAGCCCGACGCCTTCGCCCCGGCGTGGACCGTTCCGGTCGGCACCGCCGTGCTCGGCCTGGGGCTCACCGCGTTGTTCGCGACGATCATGCTCACGGGCACGCGCGACGGGCACTGGGGCCCGATGATGCGACTGCTCGGTGCCGCCTCGCTGGCCACCACCGTGCTCGTCACGGTCGGCATGACCTGGTCGTTCGGCCTGCAGCGCGGCCTCGCCGATCCGCACGACGCCCCGGGCATCGGCCTCCCGATGCTCGTCGCGCTCCTCCTCGGCGTCGCCGCGGGCGCGGCCGGGTGGTACGCGCAGCCGAACGTCACGACCGGCGCCCGGGCGACCCGGACGATCGAACCGCTCCGACTCGCCCCGGGCGAGCGTGCCGTCTGGGTGAGCACGACCACGATGTCGCGCGCGGCGATGGTCGCCATCGTCGCGAGCATCGTCGCGCTCGCGCTCGGCACCGTCGTCGTCGCGGCCACGGGCTCCGCGGCCTGGTGGGTGATGCTCGGCGTCACCGTGCTGCTCGTGCTGCTCGCCGCGACGACGTTCGTCTTCCGGGTGCGCGTCGACGATCGAGGGCTCACCGTCGCCTCGGCGGCGGGGGTGCCGCGGTTCGGCGTTGCGCTCGACGATGTGGCGTCGGCGGCGGTCACGACGGTCAACCCGACCGCGGACTTCGGCGGATGGGGCGTGCGGCTCGTGCCGAACGGGTCGTTCGGCATCGTGCTCCGCGCCGGCGAGGCGTTGCAGGTCACTCGCCGCGACGGACGTCGCTTCACCGTGACCGTCGACGACGCCGCGACGGCGGCGGCGCTGCTCGAGGCCCTCAGCTCGCGGGTTCGCGGGGCTCGGAACTGACGCGGGCGCGAGCCCGTGCGCGCAGGCCGGCCACGACGAGCGGCAGCAGCACGAGCGCGCCCACGAGGCACACGCCGGCGAACCCGCCGAGGCCGAGCACGAAGCCGCTGAGGGCCGCCGCGACCGCCGCCGAGAGGTTCATCGCCGCATCGGTCGCGCCCTGCAACGGCACCCGGATCTCCTGCGAGACGGAGTCGGTCACGAGGGTCGAGCCGCCGATGAGTCCGCACGACCAGCCGAGTCCGAGCAGGCCGAGCGCGAGCGGCACGAGCAGCATGTCGTCGGCCGGCGCGAGGATGCCGATGAGCGTCGCAGCGGCGAGCACCCCGATGCCGATGAAGATCACCCGCTCCGACCCGATGCGGTCGGCGAGCCATCCGACGATGGGGCTGGCGCCGTACATCCCGACGATGTGGATGCTGAGCACGACGCCGACCGCCGTCAGCGAGAGCCCGTGCGCCATCATGTGCACGGGCGTCATCACCATGACGCCGACCATGACCGTCTGCGAGCAGACGATCGCGAGGATGGCGAAGAGCGCACGGGGGTTGCGCGCGGCGATGCGCATCGCCTGCCACGATCCGATGGGCTTCGAGGCGCCGCCCGCACCGGCCGCTCCGGTCGGCGTCGGGGATGCCTCGTCCGCCCCGGCGTCGCTCGCGAGCCGCCCGGCCTGCGGCAGGCGCAGGAGCGCCGCGACGAGCAGCGCGGAGAACGCGAACGCGGCACCCGAGAACAGGAAGGGGCCGACGAGCGCCGGCAGCCCGATGGCCTGGCCGACGGTGTCGCCGAGGTCGGAGAGCAGCGGCCCGGCGACCGAACCGAGCGTCGTCGCCCACAGCACGAGCGACATCGAGCGCGCCTCGAAGCCGGGCGCAGCGACCTCTGTGGCGGCGAAGCGCGCCTGCAGGCCCGCCGCGGTGCCGGCCCCGAACGCCATGAGCCCGAGGAACACGAGCGGCACGAACCCGCTCACGGCGGCGCCGATGACGAGCACTGCGCCGAGGCATCCGAGCGCGTAGCCCGTGGCGAGCGCGACGTGCCGCCCACGCCCGACGGCGAGCTTCGCGAGCGGGATCGCCGCGATGGCCGCGCCGAGCACGCTCGACGACTGGGCGAAGCCCGCGAGGGCGACGACGCCGGTGAGTTCGTCGACGAGGAGGGCCGCGACGGCGATGCCCGAGGCGACGCCGACGCCCGCCAGCAGCTGGTTGACGATGAGGACGGTCAGCGAGATCCCGCGGTGCGGCACCGGCGTCACCCGCGCCGTCGTCGGCTCGGGTGCGCTCGGCGCATCGCTCATCAGGCGCCGCCGCCCGGTACGCCGAAGAACTCCTCGAGCGTCGTGATGCCCTTCTCGTGCATCTCGGTCGCGAGCGGCACCCCGACGTAGCGGAAGTGCCACGACTCGTGCGGGTAGCCCGTGATGTCGACCTTGTCGGCGGGGTAGCGCAGGATGAACCCGAATCGCCAGGCGTTCGCACGCACCCATTCGCCCTCGGCGGAGTCGTCCATGCACTCGAACGTGCAGCCGCCCTCGGTGCCGATGTCCATCGCGAGGCCGGTCTGGTGCTCGGAGTGCCCCGGCGGGGCGGTCGTCGGGTCGCTGCCGTCGCCGTAGAGCTCGACCTGCGTGTCGTAGCTGCGGTAGGCGCTGTTCGAGGCCAGGTAGAAGTCGGCCTCGTCGGCCGCGGCGGCGAACATCGCGACGACCGCGTCGGACGCCTCCTGGCGCATCTCGGGCACCCAGCTGTGCGCGACGGGCACCTCGACGAGGTCGTCGGGAACGTAGTCCTGCGGGTTCAGCGGGCGCACCTGGTTGACGACGACCCAGATGCTGGCGGGGTCGTCGAGCGAGTGCGCCGTGCGATCGAAGGTGTCGACGCTCGCGGGCGGCGGCGCGGTCGCCGGCGCCGGCCGCGGCGTCGCACTCGCGGAGCCGGATGCCTCGGGGCCGCCGCCGGTGGCGCCGGCCGAGCCCGAACCGGCTCCGGCGACCGCGCCGACCACGACGACGCTGATCGCCGCGAGGATCGCGATGAGCACGAGTGCCACGGTCATGCGCCGTCGCTGCACCGCCTCGTCGACGGCGGGAGGATCTGCGGGTTCGGACACGCTGCCGATTCTACGCGCGGCGGGCATCGCCGCCGCCCGGGGCGGCGAACACCCACCGCGGCCGGGGCGCTGTGAGAGCGCTCTCTTGACAGCAGCGGAGACCGCGTCGTAGAGTCACCTTCCGAAAGTGTGAGAGCGCTCTCACAATAGCGAGAGAGCGCTCTCTTGTTCCTGCATCATCCCCCATTCGACCACGCACACAAAGGAGTGACCGTGAAGCTTTCACGACGCACCCGGGGCGCCGTCGCCATCGCCGGCGCGGCATCCATCGCACTGCTGGCCACCGCCTGTTCGACCGGCGGTGGCGCGAGCGCCGAGGGCGAGGACATCACCCTCACCGTCACCACGTTCGGCACCCAGGGCCTCGAGGGCCTGTACGAGCAGTACGAGGCCGACCACCCCGGCATCACCATCAAGGCCACCAACATCGACACCGGCGGCAACGCCCTCACCGACTGGCAGACGAAGCAGGCTGCCGGCGCGGGCCTTCCCGACGTGCAGGCCGTCGAAGAGGGCTGGCTGTCGAAGGTCATGCAGGTGAGCGACTCGTTCACCGACCTGCGCGACTACGGCGCCGACGACCTCAGCGACCAGTGGGTCGACTGGAAGGTGAAGCAGGCCACCGACGCCGACGGGCGCATCATCGGCTACGGCACCGACATCGGCCCCGAGGGCCTCTGCTACAACGGCAAGCTCTTCGAGGAGGCCGGCCTGCCGAGCGACCGCGAAGGCGTGGCCGCCCTCTTCGGCGGCGAGGATGCCTCGTGGGAGAAGTTCTTCGAGGTCGGCAAGGCCTATCACGACAAGACCGGCAAGGCGTTCTACGACCAGTCGGGCTTCGTCTGGAACTCGATGGTCAACCAGCTGCCCGAGGGCTACTACACCGCCGACGGCGAACTGAACGTCGAGGGCAACGCCGAGCTCGAGGCCCGATGGGCCCTGCTCGCGCAGGGCGCGGCCGACGGCCTCTCGTCGAACCAGACCCAGTGGGACTGGGGCGGGGGCAAGGCGTTCACCGACGGCTCGTTCGCGACCTTCGTCTGCCCGGGCTGGATGCTCGGCGTGGTCAAGGGCCAGGTCGAGGCCGGCGGCGGCGACGCCACGACCGGCTGGGACTTCGCCGACGTCTTCCCCGGCGGCGCGGCCAACTGGGGCGGCGCGTTCCTGACGGTGCCGACCACCTCGAAGCACCCGAAGGAGGCGGCCGAGCTCGCCGAGTACCTGACGAACGCGCAGTCGCAGGTCGCGGCCTTCCAGGCCGCCGGAACGTTCCCCTCGAACGTCGAGGCGCAGGCCGACGCCGGAGTGACCGGCGAGAGCGAACTGACCGCGTTCTTCAACGACGCACCGGTCGGCGAGATCCTCGGCTCGCGTGCCGAAGGTGTCGTGGCCCAGTACAAGGGACCGGACGACTCGGTGATCCAGGAGCAGGTCTTCGGCCCCTCGATCCAGGAGCTCGACTCGGGCAAGGCCGACGGCCCGACCGCGTGGCAGCACGCGCTCGACCTCCTCGACCAGCTGGTCCAGCAGTAGTCCGACCGGCGAAGTGAACGCGGGCCCTTCGGAACGCTCCGAAGGGCCCGCCTCACGAGAGGAACCCCGAATGACTTCGACCATCACGCCGCCGGCGGAGGCGGCATCCCCCACGCCCTCGGGCGGCGCGAAGCACGACCGCACCGCGCACCGCACCGCACTCACCACCCGGCAGCGCCTCAGCCGCTGGGACGTGAGGTACTCCCCCTACCTCTACATCGCGCCGTTCTTCGTGCTGTTCGGACTCGTCGGGCTGTTCCCCCTCGGCTACACCTTCGTGGTGTCGCTGAACGACTGGAACCTGCTCACCGGCCCGGGCGAGTGGGTCGGCCTCGAGAACTTCGCCGCGGAGCTCCAGGACCCGCTGTTCTGGAACTCGCTGTTCAACACGTTCAGCATCTTCCTGCTCTCGGCGGTGCCGCAGCTCATCGCGGCGATCGTCATCGCCGCCGTGCTCGACCAGAACATCCGCGCCAAGACCTTCTGGCGCCTGTCGGTCATCCTCCCCTACGTCGTGACGCCCGTCGCCGTCACCCTCATCTTCAGCAACGTCTTCGGCGAGAAGTACGGCCTCATCAACAACCTCCTCACGACGATCGGCGCCGATCCCGTGATGTGGAAGACCGAGACCCTCCCGAGCCACATCGCGATCGCGACCATGGTCAACTGGCGCTGGACGGGCTACAACGCGCTCATCCTGCTCGCGGCGATGCAGGCCGTGCCGAAGGACATCCACGAGGCCGCCGCCATCGACGGCGCCGGCGCCGTGCGCCGCTTCTTCTCGGTCACGATCCCGAGCATCAAGCCCACGATCGTCTTCGTCATCATCACGGCGACGATCGGCGGCCTGCAGATCTTCACGGAGCCGAAGCTCTTCAACGCGACGAGCTCCGTGCCCGGCGGGCCGCAACGGCAGTACCAGACGACCGTGCTCTACCTCTGGGACCTCGCCTTCAACCGGCAGGACTTCGGCAAGGCCTCGGCCGTCGCATGGCTGCTCTTCCTCATCATCGTCGCGATCGGGCTCGTGAACTTCTGGCTCTCGCGGCGCATCGCGGGAGCCGAGGCGAAGCGCACGAAGCGCAGCACCCGACGCAGGCTCGACGCCCACGCCGCGGCGCGCGCCGAGGCATCCGCCCTCACCGCCCGGGTCGGCGCCGGAGGCGTGACCGGGGCCATGGTGGCCGAGCCGATGCTCGACGACCCAGATCTCGACGAACCACGTCCGGAGGAACGCGCATGACCGCCACGAAGGCCGTCGTCACCCGCGACGCGATCAAGCCCGCGCGGTACGACGCACCCCGCAGGCGCTCGCTCGGCATCGAGCGCCGCCCGGGCTGGCTCACCTACACGCTGCTCGGCGTCTTCTTCGTCGCCGGGGCGTACCCGCTGTACTGGTCGTTCGTCATCGGCTCGAGCGACAAGTCGGCGCTCACCGACACCTGGCCGCCGCTCCTGCCGGGCGGCCAGTTCTGGACCAACGTCGGCGAGGTGCTCGACACCGTGCCGTTCTGGCTCGCGCTCGGCAACTCGATCATCGTCGCGAGCGTCATCACGCTCTCGGTCGTGAGCTTCTCGACGCTCGCCGGCTACGCGTTCGCGAAGCTGCGGTTCCGCGGCCGCGAGGGGCTCATGGTGTTCGTGATCGCGACGCTCGCGGTGCCGACCCAGCTCGGCATCATCCCGCTGTTCATGCTCATGAAGCAGTTCGGCTGGACGGGCACGCTCGGCGCCGTGATCGTGCCGACGCTCGTGACCGCGTTCGGCGTGTTCTTCATGCGGCAGTACCTGGTCGACGTCATCCCCGACGAGCTCATCGAGGCGGCGCGCGTCGACGGGGCGTCGATGATCAGCACGTTCTGGCACGTCGGCGTGCCGGCCGCCCGCCCGGCGATGGCGATCCTCGGGCTCTTCACCTTCATGACGGCGTGGACCGACTACCTCTGGCCGCTGCTCGTCGTGCCGCAGAACCCGACCCTGCAGGTGGCGCTGAGCCAGCTGCAGTCGGCCCGCTACGTCGACTACTCGGTGGTGCTCGCGGGCGCGGTGCTCGCGACGCTGCCACTGCTGATTCTCTTCATCATCGCCGGCAAGCAACTCATTTCAGGGATCATGGCAGGAGCAGTCAAGGGATGACCATCGGACTTCGAGAGGACCTGTCCATGACCGACACGTCGACGGCCCCGGCGCGCGCGTTCCCCGAGACCTTCCTGTTCGGTGCGGCGACCGCCGCCTACCAGATCGAGGGCGCCGCGTTCGAAGACGGCCGCACCGCCTCGATCTGGGACGCGTTCTGCCGGGTGCCCGGCGCGGTGATCGGCGGCGACCACGGCGACGTCGCGTGCGACCACTACCACCGCATGCCGCAGGATGTCGCGCTCATGCGCGAGCTCGGACTGCAGACGTACCGCTTCTCGGCGTCGTGGTCGCGGGTGCGCCCCGACGGCGGCCCCGTGAACCCCGCGGGCGTCGACTTCTACTCGAGACTGGTCGACGAGCTGCTCGGCGCCGGCATCAAGCCATGGCTCACGCTCTACCACTGGGACCTGCCGCAGGCGCTCCAGGAGCGCGGCGGCTGGACGGTGCGCGAGACGAGCGACCGGTTCACCGAGTACGCGCTCTCGCTGCACGACGTGCTCGGCGACCGGGTGACCGCGTGGACCACGCTCAACGAGCCGTGGTGCGCCTCGTTCCTCTCGTACACCGGCGGCGAGCACGCGCCGGGGCATCAGAGCATCGCCGAGGGCCTGCTCGCCGCGCATCACCTGCTGCTCGGCCACGGTCAGGTGGTGCGCGAGCTGCGGAGTCGCGACGCCGGGCTCGACCTCGGCATCACCCTCAACCACACGGTCGCCGACCCCGCCGACCCGAGCGATCCACGCGACCTCGACGCGGTGCGCCGGCTCGACGGGCAGTTCAACCGATGGTTCCTCGACCCGCTGTTCCGGGCGAGCTACCCGGCCGACATCGTCGCCGACATCCGCGAGGCGGATGCCGCGGCCGTCGACCGGTTCGAGGCGGCCGTGCGCGACGGCGACCTCGAGCTGATCTCGACGCCGATCGACGCGCTCGGCGTCAACTACTACCACGGAGACCTCGTCTCGGCGACGCCGCCGGCTCCGGCCGACACCCCGGTGCCGAGCGCCCCCGGCAACCCGCGCCCGACCCGCAGCCCGTACCCGGTCGCTCGCGACCTCTACAACGTCGAGCGCGGCCTGCCGCGCACGGCGCAGAACTGGGAGGTGCAGCCCGAGGGGCTCACCCGACTGCTGCGCCGCATCTGGGAGGAATACGCGGCCGCGGCCGGGGTCGAGCTCTACGTCACCGAGAACGGCGCGGCGTACGACGATGTCGTGTCGACCTCCGGCGGCGCCGCCGTCGTCGACGACGCCGACCGCGAGTCGTTCGTGCTCGCGCACCTCGCGGCGATCCTCGACGCGATCGAGCAGGGGGTGCCGGTCAACGGGTACTTCTACTGGTCGCTGCTCGACAACTTCGAGTGGGCGTGGGGGTATGCGAAGCGCTTCGGCATCGTGCGGGTCGACTACGACACCCAGGAACGCACGGTCAAGCGCAGCGGGCACGCGTACGCCCGCGTCATCCGCGACCGGGCGCTGTGATGGCCGGTCGGCCGAGCGGGCGCGCGGCGCCGCATCGAGACCACGCACCCGCCGGTCGAGGAGCGCGCAGCGCGTATCGAGACCGCGGGCCGCGGCGCCACGCGACCTAGACTGACGACATGGCGAAGGATGCCTCGGGGGGTGCCCCCACGCTCGAGATGGTCGCACGCGTCGCGGGAGTGTCGCGGGCGACGGTGAGCCGCGTCGTCAACGGCTCGCCGAAGGTGAGCCCCGAGGTCGCCGCAGCGGTCAACGACGCGGTCAAGCGCCTGCGCTACGTGCCGAACCGGGCGGCCCGCTCGCTCGCCAGCCGCTCGTCGAACGCGATCGCGCTCGTCGTGCCCGAAGACGTCACGACGTTCTTCGGCGACCCGTACTTCGCCGAGATCGTCAAGGGCATCATGAGCCGCATCGACGACAGCGACTACGTGCTCAACCTGCTCGTCGCCTCGAGCGATCCGCGGCACAAGACGCGTGCCTACCTCGAGTCGGGCGTCGTCGACGGCGCCCTCGTGATCTCGCACCACACGGGCGACGAGATCGTGCTCGCCGATTCGACGGTGCCGCTCGTCTTCGGCGGCCGCCCGGTCGACGGGCTCGTCGAGGGCGCGACCTACGTCGACGTCGACAACGAGGCGGCGGCCGAGGTCGGCACGCGCCACCTCATCGATCTCGGCCGGCGTCGCATCGGGTCGATCACCGGTCCACTCGACATGCGCGCGGGCGTCGACCGGCTCGACGGGTACCGTGCGGCGGTCAGCGCGGCCGGGCTGCCCGACGACCTCGTCGAGTCGGGCGACTTCACCGCCGAGGGCGCCGCGGCCGCGACCCGTCGGCTGCTCGACCGGGTCGGCGCTTCCGCACGCGGGAGCGACGGCCCCGGCATCGACGCGTTGTTCGTCGCGAGCGACCTGATGGCGAGCGGCGCCCTCGCCGTGCTCGCCGAGCGCGGCCTGCGCGTGCCCGACGACGTGGCCGTGGTCGGCTTCGACGACAGTCCCGTCGCGACCCGCACCGCCGTGCCGCTGACGACCGTCGCCCAGCCGTCGGAAGAGCAGGGCCGCACGATGGCGGAGCTGCTCATCCGCCTCATCTCGGGCGACGACGACGTGCCGAAGCAGACGATCCTGCCGACGCGCCTCGTGGTGCGCGAGTCGGCGTAGGCCCCGGCGCCCTCGGCACCGGTCAGGCCCCGGCGAGCAGCCGCTCGACGAACCAGAAGAGCCCGACCGCGGCGACCCCGAGCTCGATCCAGAGCGGCGAGCCCGGCAGCCGGCGACGCAGCAGCACGATGAGCGGGAACGTCACGGCGATGAGCACGAGCTGGGTCAGTTCGATGCCCACGTTGAACACGAGCAGAGCGCCGAGCAGGCCCCACGAGAACGGCTCGTCGATGCCGAGCGCACCCGCGAAGCCGACGCCGTGCACGAGCCCGAAGACGAAGACCACCGCGACCCGCACCCAGTCATCGCGCGAGAACCCGCGGGGCGGCGCGAGCACCGTCGGCAGCACCGTCACGGCCGTGCGCTCGCGGAGGGCGAGGCCCCGGCGCGGGCCGGAGCCCGAGGCGCCGCCCGGGTTCGGGGTGGCGCCCGGCCGGGCTCCTGCGGCCGCAGCGACCTCCCCGGTGCTCGCTGCGTTCCCGCGCCGTCTCAGCAGGCCGTCCAGACCTCCCCGGCTGCGTCGCGACGCCCAGACGCTCCAGAGCGCGACGGCGGCGATCGAGAACGCGATGACCGGCTCGACGAACGCGGGCGGCACGCTCACGAGCCCGAGCGCGGCGGCGATGAACGTCATCGAGTGCGCCACCGTGAATGCCGTCGCGACCACGACGATGTCGCGCAGGCGCCTCGCACCGACGATGAGGGCGATCAGGAACAGCAGGTGGTCGGGTCCGAAGAGCAGGTGCTCGGCGCCGAGGATCAGGAACTCGCCCATCCGCGAGCCCCAGTCCTGCGTCGTCGTCATCGTCGGGCTCGTGTCGGTGTCGAGGTTCGCGACACCGGCTCCCGAGCCGAGGTCGTAGCTGACGATCGTGGTCGTCCTGCCGCCCGGTGCCGTTCCCGGGAACAGCTCGGTGCCGATCCGGTAGACGGCGGCGGCCGCGCCGACCTCAGACCGGCAGTCGGCGTCGATCACGAGCCGGGCGTGCGGCACGCCGTCGCGGATCGTGATCGCGAACGGTTCGACGAGGGTGTTCGGGCAGGCCGCCCCAGCCGAGTCATCCCCCTCGACCGCGACCGAGTACCGCGGCAGGACGTACCCGAGCACCGTGTCGGAGTGGCGCTCGAGCACCTCGGTCGTGAGCTTCAGGGGATCGCGGCCCGACGCCTGCACGTCGGCGTACGCGTCGGCCTCGAACCCGGCGTCGTCCATCGCCCGCGCGCCGTCGGTCGCGAGCAGCACGTACTCGATCTCGAGCACGGTCCGCACGAGGCCGGGCTCGGGTTCGGTGACGTCGGCGAAGACGGTCGCGGCGTAGCTGTGCGCGGCCGCCGGGTCGGCCGGGGCGAGCACGGCCGACGCGAGTGCCCCGACCGCGGCGACCGCGCAGAGGAGCGCACGCACGAGGCGCGCGCTCCCCCTGCGGCGTGGTTCAGGCCGCACCGAGGTCCGCCCAGGCCGGGTGCTTCGCGGTGCCGGGCGCCTCGCCGCGGGTCCACCACTTGGCGCGATAGAGGCGCCCCTCGTGCTCGACGGTCTCGCCGCCGGTGTAGACCCACGACGCGGTCCAGGCCCGCACGATGCCCTTCACGGTGCTCACCTCGACCCCCTGCTCGGCCCAGGCGCCGTTCACCTTGCCGTTCTTCGCGGTCGCCCCGGGCGTCGCCCCCTTGGTCCACCACTGCGCGACGAACACGCGGCCGTCATGGAGCACCCGGTCGCCGGCGACGTACGCGCGGTCGGCGCGCCAGGTCGGCAGCTCTGCGATCGCGACATCCTTCGAGGTCGCCGTGCCGTCGGCGCTGTCCGGGCGGCTCGCCGTCACGGTCACCGCGATCTCGGCGCCGTTGAGCGATCCGTCGACCTGCAGCTGCGCGCCGGTCTCTCCCGCGAGCTCCTCACCGTCCGCCGTCCAGCGGTAGGCGAAGGCGAGGCCCTCGGCGTCCCACTCGCCCGGCTTCGCGAAGAGGATGCCGCCGACCTCGGCGGTTCCCGAGACGCTCGGCTGCACGGTGGCGACCGGCGCGGGCTCCTCGACGGTGACGTCGAACTCGGCCGCGGTGTCGTTGCCGGCGGCGTCGACCGCGAGGTACCGCAACGTGTACGCACCGGCGGCCGGGGGCACGATCGTGCCCGGCTCGAGCGGCACGTCCTCGCCGATGGGCCCCGACGCCGTGATCGTGAGCTCGACCGAGCCCGAGTCGTCGCCCGCGAGGCCGGCGGGCACCGTGTACTCGGTGCCGACCGTCGCGGTCGCGGCGGGCGCGGGGTCGACCTCGACGAGCGGCGGCGTCGTGTCGTTGCTCGTCAGGGCGTGCGCGGCGAGGCGCTCGACCGATGCGGCCGCGAGCGGCTCGCCGAAGATCTTCGCCGTCGAGATGGTGCCCTCGAAGGGGTACTCGACCGTGCCCGACGACGAGATGTCTCCGCCGACGACGAACGACCGTGCTGCGCCCGTCGGGTTCTGCACCTTGCCGCCGCCGGTCGCGGTGGCCGTGCCGGCCTCGCGGCCGTCGACGAACACGCGCAGTGCTCCCGACGCGGCGTCGTACGTCGCCGCGATGTGCGACCACTGCCCGGCGGTGACGGCGTTCTCGGCACGGGCGACGACGTACTTGCCGCCGACGCGCACCCACAGCTCGGGCGAGACCTTGCCCGGCTGCGTGCCGGGCAGCATCTCGAGGGCCTGCCCCGCACTCTGCGTGTTCGAGATCATGTCGCGCTCGGTCGTGATCGCGGGCACCTTGACGACCGACTCGATCGTGAAGCCGTCCTCGGTCTCGGCGTAGTCGCCGTCGGACCATGCGATGCGCGAGCCCTGGGCGGAGCTGCCGGTGAACGTCGCGACCTCGGTGCCGAGTGCGGCGTCGACCGCGATCGGCGCGTTGCCGGCGGTGATGGCGTGCGCCCGCGGCGACCGGTCGACGGGCTTGCCGCCGACGTAGTCGAGATCGAGCAGGTCGGCCGCGGGGAGCGGCTCGAGGAGCCGGGCCAGCTCGGCCGATCCGTTCGCCGCGGTCACGGTGAACGAAGCCTGCGACTGGCGGGCGGCCGCGTCGGTGACGACGTAGGCGAGCGTGTGCGCGCCCGCCACGCTCGGCGTGAACGTGTACCGGCCGTCGTCGGTGCGCGCCACCTCGACGACACCCCCCGTCGGGTCGGTCACCTCGACGGCGACCTTCACCCGGCCCGAGTTGTCGACCGCCTGCGGCGCCGGGGCGATGTAGGGCCGACCGACGACCGCGGAGGCACCGGGCGCCGGCCGCTCGGCCTCGACCTGCGGCGGCGTGGCGTCGATGAGCTTGAGCTCGCGGTTCGCGACGCGGTAGACGTTCTTGTCGCTCAGCGGCGTGCTGTAGATCTCGACGCCGGCGATGCGGCCGTCGAGCGTCGCGTCGTCGAGGGTGCCGCTCGCGTTCGCGTCGCCGCCGATCGCCATGTAGCGCGCCGCGGTGTTGCTCGGCTTGACCGGGAACGAGACGTCCTCCGTGGTCACCGCCCTGATGCCGTTCACGTAGAGGCGGGCGTCGGTGCCGTCGTACCAGCCGGTCACGTGGTACCAGGTGCCGTACTCCAGCTCGACCGACGGACGAGGGCTCGAATACCAGAATCCGAGCTCGTACGTCGTGGCCGACGCCGTTCGCACCGCCTCGAGGCCGACGCCGCCGCCCTGCATGCCGCCGAACACGTCGACGTATCCGCCGACGGGCTTGTCGATCGCGTCGAGCTTGAACGTCGCGTCGATCGTGAAGCCGTCCTGCAGCTTCGCGTAGTCGGCGTCGCTCCAGGGCGCGGTCTTGAACGCGGTGGCCGCGTCCTGCTCACCGACCGCGACCTGTGCGCCGAGGTCGGCGTCGTCCGCGACTCGGGCAGCGCCGCCTGCGGTGAGGTTCCACGCCTTCGGCGAGGCATCCGCGGCCTTGCCGTCGGCGAAGCCGACATCGAGGAGATCGGCGGTCGGCACCTGCTCGCGCAGGTCGTCGAAGGTGAGCATCTCGGGGTCGAACGGCGGCTCGACCGGGCCGGTCGAGCCGGTCGTCGTGAACCGCGCCGTGAGCGCCGTACCCTCCTTGCCCCACGCGTTGATCGGGGTGACCCGCACCTCGTACTGTCGCGACGGGCGCAGGTTCCACACCTCGTGGTTGCGGCTCGTCGGCATCGGCAGGTTGTAGAACCCCGACCACTGCAGGAAGGTGTTCACGGTCTGCCCGGTCGCGACGTCGACCGTCGTGTAGCGGTACTTGTGCACGATGTCCTGCACGGTGTTCGGAGCGGGCACGGCCTGCGGGAACGCGACCATCGCCTTGTCCTCGCCGATGCCGTCGACCGTCACCGCGGAGCCCGCCTTCCACTCGGGCGCCTTCGAGAGGCTCGCGCGGTGGGTGTTGTTGAGCGGGAAGCGCTCGTCGTACGTCTTCGTCGTGTCGACCGAGTCGGCGACGTCCCACGTCCACGTCTGGTCGATCCACTGATCGGCGAGCAGGTCGTAGTTCCTGATCGTGACCTTCGAGCCGGTGATCTCGACGACCGCCGTCTGGCGGTTGTTGCCCGCGTCGTCGGGCGTCGTGTCGTTCGATCGGCTCGTCGGGCTCGTGCCCACGACGCCCGACTCGAACTCGTAGTACGCGAGCGGCGGTGCATTGACGGTCGTGAAGCCCTTGTCGGCCTTGTCGCCGGCACGGTTCTCCTGGCCCTGCCAGACCGACGTCGGGATGTTCTGCGGCGTGTGGATGTGCCCGCCCCAGACGACCGCCTGCGGGAAGTCGTCGAAGACCGACTGCAGGGTGTTGCCGCAACCGCTCGAGAGGCCCGTGCCGTACCACTCGTTCGAGACGTAGTGCGTGCACTGCAGCGGGTGGTGCACGAGCACCATGACGGGCTTCGTCGGGTCCTCGGCCGTGGCGGCCGCGAGTCGCTGCTGCAGCCACGAGGCGGCGTAGGCGTAATTGCCCGAGCTCGCCGACGACGGCTTGCCCGTGACGGGGTCGAGCGTGCCGGCACCCGGCGAGACGGTGATGAAGTGGTAGCCGTCGATCGTGTAGTCGGCGTTCGGCTTCTGGCCGCCGGTGGCCTGGGTGAACAGGTCGTACGACGAGATCGCGCTGACGTCGTGGTTGCCGAGCGAGGCGACGAGGTCGATGCCGAGGCCGGCCTTCGAGTCGATCGTCGACTTCAGCCCGGCGTACTCGCTCGCGGTCGCGGTATTCGTCAGGTCGCCCACGAAGAGGGCGGTGCCGACGTTCTCGGCGGCCCAGAAGTCGTACGCCTCGGCGAGCTCGCTCCAGTTGTTGTGGATGTCGCCGATCGCCGCGAAGCGGATGTCGGGCTCGCCGGCGGCGGTCGCAGGGGCTTCGACGACCGACTCGGTCGACGACGGCCCGGATGCCTCGGCGGAGGGCTCCTCGGACGCCGGCGCACCGGCCGGGGCCCGGGTCGCATCTCCGCCGACCGTGACGGTGCGCGTCTCCTCGGTGATGCCGCCCTCGGCATCGGTGACGGTGAAGGCGACCGTGTACTCGCCCGCGACGGCGGGCACGAAGCGGTAGGCGCCGTCGTCGCCCGGGCTCACGGCGGCCACGACGCCGTCGGGGCTCGTGACCGAGACGACGAGGTCGCCGGCCGCACCGGCCCCGCCGGTGAAGACGACGGTGTCGCCGACGACGGCGTCGGTCGGGCCGGTGATGGCGACGGGCGCGTCGGCCGCGCCCGATGCGGTGGCGGCCGACTCGGCGTCGCCGTTCGACGGCGCGACGGCCGATGCGGTGGTGGCGGGCGCGGCCTGCGCCTGGGCAGGCGCGGCGGCGATGCCGGTGAGGAGCAGTGTCGCGGCGGCGACGGAGGTGACCACGAGGGCCGACCGACGCCGGGATCGGCGGGGAACGGCGGAATCGGACGGGGGGACGGCGGGCTGCGACACGATATGTCCTTCGAGTGACCTGGGCCGGAACGGTGCCACGAAACCGAGCCGAGGTGGCCGCCGGGTGAACGTGAGGGGACCGCGCGGCGGCGGATTCGCGAGCGGGGCCGGATTCGTCGGCCCGCTGCGCACAGTGGGTGCGCGGCCCGGTCGTGGCCGGGTCTCAGCCGGCGTCGGGCAACTCGGCCGTGCCGGCGGCCTGCGCCTCGAACGAGATGGTGTGCGGCAGGTACCGGTCTTCGCCGCACTCGACGGGGCGCGCGTTCGCGGCGTACGTCTCGCGCCGCACCTGCAGCATCGGGCTCGAGCGTCGGACCCCGAGCAGCCGTGCGTCCTCGCTCGATGCGGCGACGGCCTCGATGCGGTGGTTGCCGTGCGTGATGACGATGCCGGCGTCGGCGAGCCGTCGCGTGGTCGAGTGCGCATCGTCGGGCATGCGTGCGACGTGCGGCATCACCCACGGCGCCCAGGTCGAGCGCTCGACCATGACGTCGCGCCCCTCGAGCGTGCGCACGCGGATCATGTGCAGCACCTCGTCGCCCGTGCCGATGCCGAGCAGCCGCGCCTCGCGCGGAGTCGCGCGTCGGACCTCCCTCGCGACGACCCGACCGCCCGACGCGCGGCCCTGGGCCTCGGCCCACTGGGTGAACGAGCGCATGCGGTCGAACCCCTGGGTCTTCGCCGCCTGCACGAACCAGCCCGCGCCGCGGCGCGACTCGACGAGGCCCTGGCGCGCGAGCGCGGCGAGCGCGCTTCGCACGACGCTGCGCGAGGAACCCTGCGCCGCGGCGAGCTCGAGCTCGCTCGGCAGCCGAGTGCCTGCCGGCAGCTCGCCCGACACGATCCGGCGACGCAGGTCGCCGATGAGGTCGACCGACCCGGTCACTCGAAGACGACCCCCGCCACCTCGGCGAACCGTCCGCGCATGACGGCGATCGCATCGGGGTGTTCGTCGACGAGCACGAACCGGCGGCCGAGGGTCGCGGCGACGGCGCCGGTCGTGCCGGACCCCGCGAAGAAGTCGAGCACCCAGTCGCCCTCGCGGGTCGAGGCCTGCACGATGCGCCGCAGGATGCCCTCGGGCTTCTGCGTCGGGTACCCGGTCTTCTCTCGCCCGGTCGGCGAGACGATCGTGTGCCACCAGACGTCGGTCGGCAGCTTGCCGAGCTCGGCCTTCTCGGGGGTCACGAGGCCCGGCGCCATGTACGGTTCGCGGTCGACCGCGGTCGAGTCGAACCAGTAGCGCTCGGGGTTCTTCACGTACACGAGGATCGTGTCGTGCTTCGTCGGCCAGCGCCGCTTGGACTTCGCGCCGTAGTCGTACGCCCAGATCAACTCGTTGAGGAAGCACTCGCGCCCGAACAGCGCGTCGAGCAGCACCTTCGCGTAGTGCGCCTCGCGGTAGTCGAGGTGCAGGTAGAGCGTGCCGTCGTCGGCGAGCAGGCGCCACGCCTCGACGAGTCGCGGTTCGAGGAACGCCCAGTAGTCGTCGAAGCGGTCGTCGTAGCGCAGCAGGTCTCCGCGGATGCGCTCGTAGCGCTTGCCCGCGAACCCGGTGATCGTGTTGACGGTGTTCGCCGCGCCCGGCTCGGGCTCCGAGTCATCCGCCTCGACCTGCCGCACGTGACGCAGCGACTGGCGCGCCTGCACCCGGCCGGTGTTGAACGGCGGGTCGAGGTAGATGAGCGTGAACCGGCCGTCGGGCAGGGTGGGCAGCACCGCGAGGTTGTCCGCATGGATGATGCGGTCGGGTTCGTCGGAGGCCACGGGCTCCAGTCTGCCAGTCGACCGCTCCGCCGGTTGCGGTAGCGCCCGCCGAAGTCAGCCGGCGTGCTCGTGCGCGTGCGCGTCGGCGATCTCGCGGCCCGCGGCGGGGTCGGATGCCGCGGCCGAACCGACGACGTCGGCGACGGCGCCGCGCGAGTGCACGACCTGCCCGCCCACCAGCGTCACCTCGGCGTGCTCGGCGAGGAGGCCCGCTGGGTCGTGCTCGTGCGCGTAGAGGTCGCCCGACCACACGACGAGGTCGGCGTCCATGCCCACCGCGAGTCGCCCGCGCGACCCCTCGAGATGCCAGGCCCGCGCACCGTGCACCGTGTAGGCCTCGAGCGAGCGGTCGAAGCCGACCCGCTCCCCCGCGGTCCAGGCGTCGGTGCCGTCGAGCGCCGCGCGGGTCGCGGCCGAGAAGACGCCGACGAGCGGGTCCATCTCGCCGACCTGCCAGTCGCTCGAGAAGGCGACGGTCGCGCCCGAGTCGAGGAGGCTCCTGGAGCGCCAGGCACGGCTCCAGCGCTCTTCGCCGACGTTCTCCATCCACGTGCCGGCGACGAGGTCGGGCGAGCAGTGCCGCGGCTGCATCGCCGCGGTGACGCCCAGCTCCGCGAAGCGCGGCAGGTCGTCGGGGTGCAGGCACTCGACGTGCACGACGCCGTGGCGCCGGTCGACCGTGCCGTTCACCCGTTGCGCGTGCTCGATCGCGTCGAGCGCCAGCCGGATGCCCGCGTCGCCCGTCGCGTGCGTGTGGGTCTGCAGGCCCAGCCGGTCGAGTTCGGTGACGACGTCGACGAGCTCGCGCCCGCCGTTGCCGGCGTAGCTCGGGCGTCCGCGCCGGCCGGGCCGGTTCGCGTAGTCGTCGAGCATGAGCGCGGTGTGCGGCTCGATCACGTCGTCGGAGTAGAGCTTGATGGGCCCGAGGCGCAGCAGGCCCGCGTCATCCGGGTTCTCGGCCGCGTTCGCGATCGTGTCGCGGAGCGTGCGCCGGAACTCGCCGTCGGCTCCGACGGGGTGGAAGAGCGCGGCGATCACTCGGGAGCTCAGCACGCCCTCGGCGAGCGCACGCTCGAAGAGCGGAAGCTCGGCGAGCGGCACCTGCGGCTCGACGACGGTCGTGATGCCGAGCGCGGTCGCCATGCGCATGCTCGACCGCAGCTTGCGGTACCGGCGTTCGGGCGAGTACATCGGGATGTCGCGCTGCAGTGCCGCGAGTCCCGCGACGGTCATCGCGCTCGTGTAGAAGTCGGTGACCCATCCGGTCGCCGTGCCGTCGGCGTCGCGCTCGGCGCGGCCCCAGGCGATCTCGCCGCCGTCGGCGAGGCCGAGCACCTCGAGCGCGCGGCGGTCGAGCCACACCGAGTGCTGGTCGTAGGTCGTCACGAAGATCGGCCGGCCGTGCGGGTCGAGGCCGGCCAGGTCGCGCGCGTTCGGCCGGCGGTTCTCGACGACGGCGTACACGGCGTTCTCGGCGCAGATCCACGGCAGCTCGGGGCGGGCGGCCGCGAAGCCGGCGATGCGCCGGCGCACCTCGTCGAGGGTGTGCGCCCCTTCGAGCGAGACCGCATCGTCGTCGAAGCCGAGCAGCAGGTGATTGTGGCTGTCGATCACGCCGGGCGTGACGAGCCGGCCGTCGGCCTCGACCGTGCGCCGCGCGGCGGGCGCCTCGGCCGCGGGGCCGACGTAGGCGATGCGGTCGCCCGTGACGCCGATCGCCTCGGCCCAGGGCCGCGCGGGGTCGAAGGTGCGCACGCGTGCGCCGGTGATGAGGAGGTCGAGGGTCATGGTGCTGGGCTTTCTGCGGTGTGCGGTGGAGCGGTGTGCGGTGGAGCGGTGATGCGGTGATGCGGTGATGCGGTGGCCGATGACATGGGGCAGCCACCAGCCACGGTTCGCCGGACTCCGGGGGCGTTCGGTCCGCCGGAGCTGTGGATTTGTGGACATGTGCGCATCGATCGTGTGGATGTGTGGAATTGTCGACGCGCACGCTGTGGACATGTGGACGTGTGGACGCCCTGCGAGAAGCGTCCCCGGCCGGTGCGTTCGCTCCTCGGACGGTGTGGTCGTGTGGGCACGTGGACTCGTCCCGTGTGGTCATGCGGTCATGTGGTCGCGCTCCCGGCCGAGACATCCCCGACCCGGGCGACGGGATCGCGGAGCCGACGCGGCCGGCCGCCGTGATCCCGTCGGACCGTGGGGATCCTCAGGCGAGGTCGTCGTCCTCGTCGGCGTCGAGCAGGTGTGCCGCGCCGGGGTTCGTGCGCAGGTACAGCGCGTAGTAGAGGAACCCGGCGACGATGATCCCCGCCGCGATGCCGAGGCTCAGCCACTGCGCGGGGTCGAGGATCCCGATCACGAAGATCGTCGCGATCGCGGCGAGGGCGACGATCGGCGCGATCGGCCAGAGCGGCATGCGGAAGTACGCCGACATCGACGCCCCGGCGGCGGCCTCGCGGTTCGTCTGCCGGCGCACGACGAGCGCGGCGAGGGCGATGAAGCCGTAGCTGAACGCGAGCGTCGATCCGGTGGCGTTGAGCAGCACGTCGAAGGGCACGAAGCATGCCGCGAGGGCGAGCACGCCCATGACGATCGTGGCGACGACCGGCATCTTCGTCGTCGGCGACACCTTCGCGAGCGGGCGGGCGAGCCCGGCCGGCATCGCCTGGTCGCGGGCAGCGGCGAAGAGCAGGCGGCCCGACTGCAGGGCGATCGCGATGATCGCGTTCACGATCGCGAGTGCGATCGCCACGAGCACGACGATCGTGACGGCATCGCCGGCGCTCTCGGCGAGGAACGTCTCGACCGGCAGCGCCGCGCCGAAGAGGTCCTCGAGCGAGTCGGCACCGAGCAGGATCGCGGTCAGCGGGATGAGCTCGGCGAGCACGGTGATGAGCGCGCTCCAGAGCACGGCGCGGGCGATGGTGCGGCGGGCGTTGCGGGTCTCCTCGGCGAAGTAGATCGCGCCGCCGTAGCCGTTGTACGAGAAGATGCCCTGCGTGATCGCCAGCACGAGCCCGGCGATGCCGAGCGGAGCGAGTCCGCCCGTCGCGGGGTCGAGCACCTGCGGGTCGAAGAGCGCGGTGATCGGGCGCTCGACGTTGATGAGCCCCAGCACCGCGAGCAGCACGAGCGCGGCCATCTCGACGAAGAGGAAGGCACCCGTCACCCACGCGTTCGTGCGAATGTTGAAGCACGCCGTCACGGTCGCGAGCACGATCACGATGAGCGCCGTCCACAACGGGTCGAGCCCCGCGATCGCGACGCCGAGGTAGTCGGCGACGCCGAGCGCGAAGATCGCCACGATGAGCGGCAGCGTGATGAGGTTGATGAAGAACACGGCCGCGCCCGCTGCCGGCCCGAGCACGCGGTTCACGAGCGAGTAGTCGCCGCCGGCGATGGGATGCCGCGACCCGAGCTCGGCGTAGCACAGCGCGACGAGCAGGCTGATGACGCCGGCGAGGGCGAAGCCCCAGAAGACGCCGGTGCCGTAGGTGGCGAGCGCGGCGCCGCCGAGGATGAACACGCTCGAGGCGGGCGAGATGCCCGAGAGGGTGATGAGCACGTTGCCGCCGACGCCGAGCGAACGCGACAGCTGCGCGCCGTGCGTCGTCGTCGCGGCCGTGTCGAGGGCGGGCGCTGGAGTGGGTGATGACATGGGGGTCTCGCTTCGTCGGGGGAACCAAGGCATTATTTGACTCAAGTGTCAAAGAATGCACCGAGCATGACAGGCCGATCGGTTAGTGTCAAGAACATGGCCCGACCCCGCAACCAGCACGCCCGGCGCGCGGCCCTCATCGAGGCGACGTATGCCGCGGGGCGCATGCACGGGCTGCGGTCGCTGTCGCTGACGGATGTCGCGGCCCAGGCCGGCCTCACGCGGGGCGCGATCCTCTACTACTACGAAGACCTCGACGCACTGCTCGTCGAGGCCCATGCTGCCGGTGTGGAGCGGTTCTGCGACGATCGCGATGCCGTCGTCGACCGCCTCGACGACCCCCGTGCGCAGCTCGCCGCCGCCATCGACGGCGGTCTGCCGAGCGGGCCCGATGACGCGCTCATGAGCCTGCTCTACGAGTTCGACGTGCTCGCCGGCAACTCGCCGCTGCACGACGAGCTCGTGCAGAAGCTCTACCTGCGCCAGCTCGAGACGTACCGTCGCATCCTGGCCGCGGGGCGCACGGCCGGCGTCTTCACGCCGAACCTCGACGACGACCGGCTCGCGATGACGTTCGTCGCCCTCGAAGACGCGTACGGCCTGCACATCGTCGGCGGCAACGCGCTCATGACGGTCGAGACCGCGGCCGCGGCGATGCGGGCGGTCGCGGCGGAACTCGGCTGCCCGACCACCCCGTCGGCCGAGTAGGCGCGCAGCACCGTATCGAGGCCGGGCCGCTCGACCCGGTGGCCTCGATCCGCTTCGCCACTCGACCGACCGACCGTCCTCAGACGTCGAGACGGATCGAGCCCTTGAAGCGATCGGACCGCGCCGGAGGCGCGCCCGCGGCATCCCCCTCGTCGTCGGCGAAGGCGATGCCCTTGTCACCGTCGGGGGTCGGCGCCGGCGTGGGCAGGCGGTTCTGCCGGTCCATCTCGACCTGCGCCTCGTACTTGCGCGGCGCGAACACCTCGTCGCCGATCATCATGACGGCGCTGCCCGAGGGCTTGCCCTTCTTGGTCTTGTCGGAGAGGTCGATCCAGCCGAGCCGCACGGCGACGACGATGACGGCGAGCGCGCCGAGCGCGATCGCGAGCCAGATCCACCAATCCACCCGGCGATTCTAGCGGGGTGACCCTGAGCCTTCCTCGCGAGCCGTCGCTCAGCCGCGACGCGCGGCCGTCAGGGCACCCGGTAGAGCCACTCGCGCGTCGCGAACTTCGTCTCGACGAGCTCCTCGGCCTCGGCCAGCTCGTCGGCGGTCACGCTGCCCGGCGTCGCCCCGTTGAGCGCGACGAACGTCTGCTTGAGGCTCTCGATGATGGCGCCGCGGCTGAGCCCCGTCTGCGAGCGCAGCGGGTCGACGCGCTTCGCCGCCGAGGCGATGCCCTTGTCGCTGATCTTCTCGCGGCCGATGCGGAGGACCTCGAGCATCTTCTCGTTGTCGAGGTCGTACGCCATCGTGACGTGGTGCAGCACTCCCCCGTTGCCGAGGCGCTTCTGCGCGGCGCCGCCGATCTTGCCGAGCGGGCTCGTGATGTCGTTGAGCGGCTGGTACGTCGCCTCGATCCCGAGGGCGCGCAGGCCCTGCAGCACCCAGTCGTCGAGGTAGGCGTACGACTCGGCGAAGCTCATGCCCTGCACGAGCTCTGCAGGCACGTAGAGCGAGTAGGTGACGACGTTGCCCTGCTCCATCATCATCGCGCCGCCGCCCGAGATGCGGCGCACGACGTCGAAGCCGTAGCGCTCGGCGCCCTCGGGGTCGACCTCGTTCCTCACCGACTGGAACGAGCCGATGACGACGGCCGATTCGTCCCACTCCCAGATGCGCAGGGTCGGCTTGCGGCGGCCCTCGCCGACGCGGGTGGCGAGCACCTCGTCGAGCGCGAGGTGCAGGCGCGGCGGCACGGCGGGGTCGTGCACGACCTCCCAGTCGTAGTCGGCCCAGCTCGTCGCCTCGGTGAGCGCGCGGCGCACGGCGACCGCGACGGCGTCGGCCGAGAAGCCCAGCATGACGGCGTCCTTGCGGAGGCGCGCGCCGATCGCGGCCGAGATCTGCTTCGCGTCGGAAGCCGCGGGCAGGCCCTCGAGCGCGGCGTTGATGTCGTCGAGCGCTTCGTCGGGTTCGAGGAAGAAGTCGCCGGCGACCCGCGGGTTGCGGATCGCGCCGCTCACCACGTCGAAGTCGACGATCACGAGCTTGCCGCCGGGCACCTTGTATTCACCGTGCATGCGGTACAGCCTACGGATGGGTTCCGTCGGTCGAGTAGCGCGGGAGCGTCACGGGCTCGGACGCGCCGCGTCAGGCCGACCGCCGGGTGCACTCGCGGGAAGGCGGCCACAAATCCACAAATCCACTCGATCGGTGTCCACAAATCCACAAGTGCACACCCGGTACGGACCGCATGGCCCGCCGGTGCCGCCCCGGCGTCGCCGGCCTGAGCGGGCTGCCACGCTCGGCGCCGTCATCCCCGAGTCGCCTCGGCCGACGCTTGCTCGAGGAAGAGGGCATCATCGGCGAGTGCCCGCGTTGCCGTGCGCCGCCAGCCGTAGGCGACGCTCGCCCCGGTCACGATTGCGCCGTCGATGGCGAACGCCGCTGCCGACGCGGCGATGCTCATGCTCGTTCCCGCGATCCACCCGACGACGGCACCGACCAATGCGCCGAGCAGTGCGAACGCGACGAGATGCACGCGGAACGACTCGACGCGCCGGAACGCGAGACCGAGCACCCATGCCGACGGACCGCCGATCAGAACCAGGGTGCCGATCGACCACGGAAGTGCGTAGAAGGCGCTCATCAGGATGCCGAGGAACGCCCAGCTCACCGCGTTCGCCATCGACTCGAACGGGTTCGGCGACCACAGCGCCATGACGATGAGCATGACCGGATAGCTCAGCGGGAACATCCACTGGAAGGTCCACCACGCCCACCCGGCCCCGCGCACGAACTCGCCCCATGTGAACGCCATCGGCGCCTCAGGCGTGCGCACCCGAGCGCCGTAGCGACCCGCCACACCGGGCGCCGGCGCGGTCATGCGCGCACCTCCGCGATGAGCTCGACGAGTTCGCGCAGCGGCCGGCGCAGCAGCGGCAGCTTCACGAGTGGGAGGGCGAGCGCGAGCAGCTTCAGTCCGCGGTCGAGCAGGCGCAGCGTGCGCTCCCGGCCGGGCGACGTGTCGTAGACCCAGAACATCGCGAGCAGCAGGTAGCCGAGCCAGAACACCTCGGGCAGTGAACGGGCGAGGTCGTCGGGCAACGAGTGCTTGGCGCCGGCGACCGCCTCGGTGAAGAGGCCGACCGCGAGCTGGCGCGCCTCGGTCGAGTCCTCGGCGAGCGGGTTGATCGGCGACTTCGGCGAGACCGCCGCGCTGAGGAAGCCGGGCGCGAAGGCGTGGAACGGCTCGAGCGTCGCGAGCCCCGTGCGGTAGACGACACCCAGCCGCTCGACGAGATCGGTGTGCTCTGCCAACAGCGGCTCGGCCACCGCGCGGTGCTCGCGCTGCACCTCGACGTAGAGCTCCTGCACGAGGTGGTTCTTGGTCGGGAAGTAGTAGTACGCGTTGCCGAGCGAGACCCCGGCCTCCTGCGCGATCAGCCGCAACGTCGTGTCGTCGAATCCCCGCGCGCGGAACGAGGCCACCGCGGTGTCGCGGATGAGTGCCCGCGTGCGTTCGGCCTTGGTGCGAGGCATCCGCTCGCCATTTTCGAACATGTTCAAAAGATAGCGCAGATGGCCGAAGAAGTCACGTGGTCTCGATACGGCGCTGCGCGCCTACTCGACCGACGGGACCCTGCGTACGCTGGCGACATGACGACGTTCTTCCTGGCGCGGCACGGCGAGACCGTCTGGCACGCCGAACACCGCTACGCGGGCAACTCGGATGTCGCGCTCACGCGCCACGGCCTCGGCCAGGCCGCGGCGCTCGGCGCGTGGGCGGTCGACGCCCGGCTCGATGCGATCATCGCCTCGCCGCTCAGCCGCGCGCAGCGCTCGGCCGCGCCCGCCGGCGAGACGACCGGCCTGCCGGTGCGCACCGACGCCCGGCTCGTCGAGATCGACTTCGGCGCCGCCGAGGGACTCACGCCCGACGAGCTCACCGAGCGGTACCCGGCCGAGTGGGCGGCGTTCTGCGAGGCGCCCGCGTCGAACCCGTTCCCGGGCGGCGAGACCGGCCGCGCCGGCATCGCCCGGGCGCTGCCCGTGTTCGACGAGCTCGCAGCCGAGTTCCCCGACGGCCGGGTGCTCATCGTCGCGCACGCGACCCTCATCCGGCTGCTGTTCTGCGAGCTCGCGGGCATGGACCCCGACGGCTACCGCGACCTGCTGCCCGTGCTCGGCAACTGCAACGTGACGACGATCGTCTACCCCTGGGCGACGGAGTCGCGCGCGGCGCACCATCCCCGCATCCGACTGCTGGGCTACGACGTGCCGCCCTGGCACGCGGGCATGTAGCCGCGGCGGTCGGCGGCGCTTCGAGGCGCTCGCCTCGCTCCCTCCTCGGCCCGCGACGGGCCGGAACTCGAACGAGGCGCCACCGGGTGAGTCCCGGCGGCGCCTCGTGCGGGGCGACGACCCCTACTCCTCCCAGGGCACGTCGGGCGCCTTGTAGTAGCCGATGCCCATCTCGTCCCAGCGGTGGGCCTGCTGCCCGATGCGGCGTTCGAAGTCGTCGAACGAGCGCACCTCGGGCGCCGACCAGCCGACCTCGGCGATCGCCGGCATGCGCGGGAAGCTCACGAAGTCGGCGTACTGCGACACGGGGATGAACTGGTCGAGCGACGTCGGCAGCTTCGTCGAGCCGTAGTAGGCGCGGTCGGCCCAGAGCGCCGCCTCGACGCCCTCGATCTGCTCCTCGGTCGCGAGCGAGACGCTGCCGTCGGTGCTCGAGGTCACCGAGATCGGGTCCCAGTCGTACGAGCGCTCGAGGTCGACGAGGCCGGCCCAGCTGAGCCCGTAGGGCACGCTCGCGTCGTACTTCATGTCGAGGTACGAGCGGTCGGCGGGCGAGGCGACGACCGTCGCGCCCTGCGCGAGCGCGTTGCGGAGCTCCCGCACGTCGGGGCGCTCGTTCGGCGTGCCGATCGAGGCCTGGTCGCCGGCGTCGGCCCACCACTGCATGATGGAGCCCTCGGGCAGCGGCGAGGCGCCGATCTGGTGCCAGCCCATGACCCGCTTGCCCTGCTCGGCGAGCACCTCGGCGGAGGTCTCGACGTACCAGTCCATCTGCTCCTGCGTGGTCGACGGCACCTCGTCGCCGCCGATGTGCACGATGTCGGAGGAGCTCTGCTGCGCGGCCTCGGTGAACACGTCCTGCAGGTAGGCGCGCACCTCTTCGCGGCGTTCGGGCGTCAGGCAGATCGTGGGCAGGCCGACGTCGAAGCCGGAGTACGGCGCGACCGCCTTGCCGTCGCAGTTGATCTCGGGGATCGACGCCTTGGCCGCCATCGCGTGGCTCGGCCCGTCGATCTCGGGCACGACCTCGATGAAGTGGTCGGCGGCGTACTTCACGATCTCCTGGTAGTCGGCCTTGGTGTAGAACCAGGGCCCGCCGGTGCCGGGCTTCCATCCGCTCTGCGTCGATGCGCCGACCTGCGTGAGCTCGGGGCGCGCATCGACGGTGAGGCGCCAGCCCTGGTCGTCGGTGAGGTGCAGGTGGAGCGCGTTGTACTTGTAGAGCGCCATGTGGTCGATGAAGCGCTTCACGTCGTCGACGGGGTAGAACCGCCGACCGACGTCGAGCATGGCGCCGCGGTAGTCGTAGCGGGGCGCATCGCTGATGTCGACCGACGGGATCGCCCAGGCGACATCGGATGCCTCGGCCGATTCGACCTCGGGCGGCAGCAACTGCCGGAGCGTGGTCGCGCCGCGGAACAGCCCCTCGGCGGTGTGCGCCTCGAGCGACACGTGCGTTCCCTCGGCCTGGATCGTGTAGCCCTCGTCGCCGAGGGCGGCGTCGCCGCGAGTCGAGAGCTCGATCGTCGCGCCCCGGGATGCGCCCGCGGCTCGCTGGCCGACGGGGACCGCGTAGCCCGTGGCATCCCTCAGCAGTTCCGCGAAGCCCTCACCGACCGACGCCGCGCCGTCGTCGAGCGGGTGCACCTTGATGACGGTGCCGGCGCCGAGTTCGACGGGATCCGCGCCCGTCGCGGCGACGTGCGACGGTTGTGGAACGAGGGCGAGGTCGGCGAGCGGGTCGGCGCCGGCAGCGGAGTCGGCGGCATTCGCCGGCAGGGGCGCGGCGACGAAGGCGAGCGCACCCACCGCGACAGTGGCGGCGAGTGCGGCGCGGGGCGATCTGGACATCGGTGTCCTCCTCGAGCTCGGTGGTAGGGCGTCTCGGGTTCTCTCCGAAAGCTAGCCAGCGCTGATCGAGTCTGTCAATAGTCCGATGTTTTCGGTCAGAAACAATCACCAGGGGTGATCATTCGCTCATTTTTGCGATCAGTCGACCGCGTACCGCTCGTCGAGCCAACGCACGAGGTCGCCGAAGACCTCGGCCCGGTTGGTCTCGTTGAAGGGCTCGTGCCGCGCACCCTCGTACACGATGAGCTCGACGTCGCGCAGGCCCGACCGCTCGACGTACGCCTCGGCGAGGCGACGCACGCTGCGCTCGCCGCCGACGGCGCACTCGGTGCCGCTCATGATGAGCAGCGGCAGCTCGGGCGGGAGGCCGCGCGCGGGCCGGCCGAGCAGCCTGAGCGTGTCGGGCAGTCCGAACAGCTTCGGCAACGGCACCTCGGTCGCGTACGGGTCGGCCATGAACGCCCGGGCCACCTCGGGGTCGCGGCTGAGCCACTCCATCGGTGTCGGCCCGGTGTGCCCGAAGCGCCTGTTGCTCGGCGAGTGGAGGTCGAACAGCGTGCGGTAGGCGGTACCGGTGAGCACGAAGCCGTCGTACCGCTCGGGGTGCCGGTTCATGATGATCTGCCCGAGGAACGACCCCCAGGACTGCCCGAGGTAGACGAGCGGCAGGTCGGATGTCTCGTGCTCGCGGATCACGCCGGTGAACTGCTCGACCGCATCGATCGCCGCACGCAGGCCGCCCGGGCCGAGCCGCCCCATGCGGGTGAGGTCGCCGCCGTGCTGCACGTAGCCGGTCTGCCCGTGCCCGCGGTGGTCGTCGGCCCAGACCGAGTAGCCCGCCGCGTTCAGCACCCCGACGAGCTCGCCGTACCTGCCGATGTGCTCGCCCACGCCGTGCGCGAGCTGGACGACGGCGGTCGCATCGGGCACCCGCCACGATTCGTAGTGGATGGCGACCCCGTGCGCATCGATGAAGCTCGGCATGCCGAACATCATCGCAGGCGGCGCGCCGACCGCCGGGCGGCCGATCGTCCCGAACGAGCGCGACCCCTTGACGGGGGTGATTCCAAAGTGCTCTTATATGAACGTTTGGTGGCGGTAAACGTCACAATCCATCACTTTGAGATTGCGAGCAATGATGCAGCAACCGTGTACCCGGCCCGTCGGGCCGCCGCGTCGCTTCACCGCACTCGGCCTCGCCGCCCTCGTCGCGATGACGGGCCTCGGCTCGTTCGCGCTCGCGGCCGGCTCGACACCGAGCGTTGCCGAGGCCGCCTCGAGCGAGCCGACGCCGATCACGCCGAAGAAGGTGAACCCCGAGGTGCCCGTCGACGACACGGGCACCACGCTCGGTGCGATCACCGGCGTCGAGCAGGACGGCGCGACCGTCACCCTCGAGGCCGAGCACGGCGCGCTCAGGGCGACCTTCCTCGACGAGCGCACCCTGCGCCTCGAGGCCACCCCGACCGGCGAGTTCACCGACCCCGCGAACACCCCGCAGGGCGACCCCGCCCGCACGGCGAACATCGTCGTCGGCGAGGACGACTTCGACGAGGCATCCGTGACCGTCACCGAGGGCGACACGATCACCATCGCGACCGCGAAGGCGACCCTCGAGATCGACCGCGCCACCGGGCGCACCGCGCTCGAGCGCGCCGACGGCTCGACCGTCTGGTCCGAGTCCGAGCCCCTCACCTTCGGGCGCAGCTCGACGACCCAGCACCTCGAGGCGGTCGAGGGCGAGCAGTTCCTCGGCGGCGGCATGCAGAACGGCCGGTCGATCCACACGGGTGCGACCATCAACGTCGCCAAGAACTTCGACTGGGACGACGAGGGCTACCCGAACGCGGTGCCGTACTACATGTCGTCGAACGGCTACGGCGTGCTGCGCGACACGTTCGCCGCCGGCAGCTACGACTTCGCGGCGGGCACGACGACGCACGCCGAGCAGCGGTTCGACGCGTTCTACTTCGTGGGCGACTACGAGGACGCGCTCGACGGCTACACGAAGCTCACCGGCCGGCCGATCATGCCCCCGGTGTACGCCCTCGAGTACGGCGACGCCGACTGCTACAACCGCTCGAGCCCGACCTACTCGGGTTCGAAGGACCCGGCGAAGCTGAAGACCCCGCAGGCGCTCGAGATCGCGAAGGACTTCGTCGAGCACGACATGCCCGGCGGCTGGATGCTCGTCAACGACGGCTACGGCTGCGAGTACCAGGAGCTGCCCGAGACGGTCGACGCCATCGAGGCCGAGACCGGCCTCAGGACCGGCCTCTGGACCCAGCGCTCGCTCACGCAGCAGGAGTACGAGGTCGGCGAGGCCGGCATCCGCCTGCGCAAGCTCGACGTCGCCTGGGTCGGGTCGGGCTACCGGCTCGCGCTCACCGGCTGCGAGGCCGCGCACGACGGCATCGAGCAGTACTCCGACGCCCGCGGCACCTCGCTCATGGTCGAGGGCTGGGCGGGCGCGCAGCGCTGCGGCATGCAGTGGACGGGCGACCACTCGGGCAACCTCGACGCCGTTCGCTGGCAGGTCTCGGCGCTCACGGGCGCCGGCAACTCGGGCCTGCCCTTCACGACCGGCGACGTCGACGGCATCTTCGGCGGCTCCGCCGAGAGCTACGTGCGCGACCTGCAGTGGAAGGCGTTCGCGCCCGCGCTCTACTCGATGAGCGGCTGGGCCTCGGTCGACAAGCGGCCGTGGCTCTACGGCGAGCAGGCGACGGCGATCAACCGCTCGTACCTGCAGCTTCGCCAGCAGCTCATGCCGTACATCTACACGCTCGCGGCCGAGTCGCACCGGAGCGGCCTGCCGATGATGCGGTCGCTCGCGCTCGAGTACCCGAAGGACCCGGGCGCCTACAGCGTCGAGGCCAACAACGAGTTCCTGCTCGGCAGCGACTACCTCGTCGCACCCGTCTTCACGAAGACGACCGTGCGCAACGGCATCTACCTGCCCGAGGGCGAGCAGTGGGTCGACTACTGGACGGGCAAGCTCTACGAGGGCGGCCAGGTGATCAACGGCCACCCGGCACCCCTCGACAAGCTGCCGATCTTCGTGCGCGCCGGCGCGCTCGTGCCGCAGGGCGTCGTCGCCCGCAACGCCTCGTTCGTGCCCGAGGACTCGCCGATCACCCTGTCGGTGTACCCGCAGGACGAGAGCGAGTTCGCGCTCTACGAGGACGACAAGGTGACCCGCGGCTACGCCGACGGCGAGTCGAGCACCCAGGAGTTCACGGTCGACGCGCCGGAGCCCGGCAAGAAGGGCACCGTCACGATCGGCATCGGCGAGCGCGAGGGCGACTACGACGGCAAGGCCGGCGCCCGCCCCTACGTGATCGAGGCGCACACGGGCTCCGCGCCCCAGAACGTCGCGGTCGACGGCACCGGCCTGAAGAAGGCCGCGTCGCTCGAGGCGCTCGAGGCCGCGGCATCCGGCTGGTTCTACGACGCCGCCGACGCCGGCGGGGTCGTGACCGTGAAGCTCGCGCCGATCGCCTCCGGCGAGCGCGCCGAGGTCGTGCTGGCCGCGACGAGCGCGGTCGGCGGGCGCGACGCGGATGCCTCGGCGGCATCGGTCTCGGTCGACCTGGCCGATCGCGTGTTCCAGGGCGACGAGACCACGGTGACGGCGACGTTCCGCAACACCGGAACCAAGGCGAAGGACGACGTCGTGCTGACGCCGGCCGCGCCCGAGGGCTGGGAGCTCGTCTCCGCGACGGGCGACCGCGCCGGCACCGTGCAGGCGGGCGGCTCGGCGAGCGCCGAGTTCGTGTTCGAGGTGACGGATGCCGCGGCGGCCGACCGCCAGACCGTCGGCGTCGAGGCGGCGTACACGTCGCAGCGTTCGCCGCAGACGGTGTCGGGAGCGAACCAGATCTACGTCGCCTACGGCTCGCTCGCGGGCGCCTACAACGCCGACGCGATCAGCGAGATCGCGACGGCGAAGGCCGCGAACTTCGACGGCGGCGGCGCGAGCTTCTCGGCCGAGGCGCTCGCCCGCGCGGGCGTCACGCCGGGCTCGACGGTCACCGTCGGCACGGGCGACGCGGCGATCGGGTACACGTGGCCGGCGCCCTCGGGTGCGGCCGACTCGGTCTCGCCGGCCGGCCAGACGATCGCGCTCTCGGGCCGGGGCACGCACCTCGCGCTCCTCGCCTCAGCTGCGTCGGGCGGCGGGGTGAACCCCGAGCTCGAGCTGCACTACGCCGACGGCAGCGTGTCGAAGCAGAGCGTGTTCTTCCCGAACTGGCTGCCGCAGGCCTCGGGCCTCGGCGGTGCGAGCGTGGCGATCACCTCGCTCGGGCGCAACAGCGCGACGAACCCGGCCGTCTACGAGTATCCGACGTACAAGTACCAGGTGTACTCGAACGTGCTGCGGCTCAACCCCGCGAAGGAGCTCGCCTACGTCGTGCTGCCGACCGAGTCGCGACTGAAGATCTTCGACTGGAAGGTCGTCGACCAGCCGCTGCCGACGCCCCCGTCGGGCACGGTCTACGCCTCCGACCTGCCGTGGCTGAGCGCCACGAACGGCTGGGGCGTGATCGGCAAGGACGTCGCGAACAAGGACGCGGCGAGCTCGCCCGACGTTCCGCTGGCGATCAACTACACCGACCCGGCGACGGGCGCGAACCCGACGTACGAGAAGGGCCTCGGGGTGCACGCGCTCTCGAAGATCACGTACTACGTCGGCGGGGCGTGCTCGGCCTTCACGGCCGAGGTGGGCCTCGAGGCGCGGTTCGCCGGCAACGTGATCTTCAAGGTCGACGCCGACGGTGAGAACCGCTACCAGTCGCGGACGTTCACGCCCGGGTTCGCGCCCGAGTCGGTCGACGTCGACCTCAGCGGCGTGCAGTACGTCGACCTGATCGTCGAGGCGCCCGGCAGCATCAACGGCGCCCACGGCGTGTGGGGCGACGCGAAGTTCACCTGCGAGTGAGGCCGGTGCGGGCCGCTTCCCCACGGCCCGCCCAACACTGAACGGATGCCTCGGCGAGCGCTGC